>SVJK01000019.1 GCA_015069015.1 Oscillospiraceae bacterium | reverse complement strand
GAGAATGTATTTTACAGAATATTCTGCAAAAGCTCCGCAGGATATTTTCTATTGCGTTGCCGTGCCATCTAAAAGCGAAGGTGAATACATAAAGCATCTACCCGAACTCAAAGCGCTTTCATTTTTCCACCATGGAGCTTATGAGGAAATTTCCGAAGCACGAAAAAGACTTCTTTCCTATGCAGAAGAAAATAATCTGACGCTGACAGGTGTATTCCGTAATATTTATCTTGAAGGACCGCCACAGCATAAAGATAAAAGCAAATTTATCACACAGATTATTGCGATAATTGAATAAAAAAGCAGGCTGAGCCTGCACCCAAGTCGCGAGCGTAATTTGATATACATCTTATCTCGCGAACTAAATTCTGCGTAATTTCCTATACAGTAAAAAAGAACGAGCCTCTAAGGATTTACTCTCCTTGGAGTCTTTCTTTTTTTACAATAATTTCTTTGCAAAACAAAATGCAATACTCGTCTGCATCTATAATTTATACACTTAAAAATATAAATCACACAAACAAGTATTGCATTTCACTTTACAATTGAGCAAAATGACAGATTTACCATTGTGGAAAATCTGTCATTTTACTGTCCTTAAGGACACTCGCCATACCAGGTCTCATTTTTTCATATCGAAGGTTATTAATCAGAAATTCCCCGGGAGTATGGCTGTGCTCATAAATCCTGTGGGGGCACCGAGTTCTGTGAGGGGTTTATCGCTTTGGCACCAAAGGTCAATTTCACATTCAAGTTCAGGAATTGAATCAAGAGTGCCGTCAAGATATTTTCCTATAACACTTATGGCGGTTTTCACTCTTGCCTCTATCGTTCCAAGGAGCATATCCATTCCCGAATAGCCAAAGGGTTTGTTAAGTTCATACCAGTCATTTTCCACGGAATTATGATATTTTTCATAAAGCGTGGGAAGTTTTTTGAGTTCTGTGAAAAGTTTTTTAAGTTCCTTTTTGTCTCCGTCCTGATATGCCTTTCTAAGGTTTATTCCAAGGTCGCATTTTACATACAAAAGTTCATAGAGGGCTTTGTATCTTTCAAAGAGAGGTTTCATATCTCCACCACTAACCTTTTTGATTCCATCAAGGAAGGTTTTATAGCGGGATTTGAAATCATAACCCGAAAGAGTTTTGTCAAGCATACCTGTTAAAATGTCATTGTAGAGATGCTGATAGGATGAATTTATACAGTATGCATCCGGATTTGAATATTTTTTCATATCCTCATCAGAAAAATCGTCGGGATAGAGAAGTTTCCAGTCATCCTTATTATATCCCGTACATGATTCAAATCTATCCCAGATATAGTCCATATCTGCATCTTTATGATACATCAACTCTGCCCAAATCTGAAGACCGGGAATTGCAGTGTAGAGATTTGTCTGATGCTGCAAAGTATCCCATACACAGGCAAAGGCTCTTTTTACGCCAAATTCTTCACAAAGGTCAAGTTGAACTTTGGTTGAAATGTAGGTTTTATTAAGACCTGCACTAAGTTGTCCCCATGTCCAGATTGCTCCGCCGAAAGTTATGGGACGGTCAAATTTTTTCGTCTGTTCCAAAAGTGCTCTTGTAACCTTTTGGTTGTCAAGTCCATAGGCGCCGCCATAGTTATAGTATACAAGATTGATGTTTTCGGGATATCTTTTGTAGAGACTTTCAGGAACACCGAGTTTTTCTGTGTCTTCAATGAGGAAACTCTGGGTTCCGTCAAGTTTGAATATCATGTCGTTCCACATCATGGGCTTGAAACCATATTTTTTTGCAATCTCGCACACCTTTCCAAGATGCTCAAAGAAAATGTCTGCCAAAGGTCTGTAGCCGTTTTTCAGAAGATATTTTCCAAGACCTGTTCCATAGGTTTCATCAAAACCTATATGAAGATTTCTGCTTGTATAATTTTGGGCACAAACTTTTATCATTTCTTCAATGAGTTCATAGGTGGAATCCTCTCCCGCCATAAGAACTGCAGCGTTATCTGCCATGTGAGAGAATTCCGGCCATTTAAGCACTGCTTCAAGGTGACCAAAAGTCTCAATGCATGGGCAAAGTTCAATGCCGAAAATTTTTGCATATTCATCCATTTCTTTAATTTCGTCAGATGTGTATGCACCTCTTAGGTATCCGAATTTGGGATATTTTTCCATTTCATAGATGTCCTCTGAATAGAGCATCATCATGTTGAGTCCCATTATCGCCATCTGCTCTATGAGATTTTTTGCAGTTTCAACCTTATATACTGCTCCAACTGAAACATCATACATAATACCGCAGGTTTCAAAACGTTTTTTCTCTGTTACTCCAAAATCAATATCTTTTCTGATTCCGTCGCAAAGTATGCCAAGTCCTCGGAAAAATTCGGTGAGATTTGAATATGTGATGCTATATCCGTCTGATTCTGTGTTAATAACAAGGCTGTCCCCCTCGTTTTTAACATAAAGAGGTGTTCCTGATTCTGAAAAATTTATGCCAAGCCTCTTTGAAAGGATTTTACAACCATTCTCTACGGGGACAAAATCGCCGGTTAATTTAAATGACAAATTCATAGAATTTCCTCCTGTTGCATGGTATATTTTAAGTTTAGCGGCAAATGTGCCGCTAAACTTAATTTTTGATTTGTCTGTTCGTTATTTAAGTACGGAATACCATGGACCGTAATAGGGAGTGAGATTTTCATCCCATACAAAAAGTTTGATTTCATAGTCTCCTGTTGATATATCAGTTGGAAGACCTTCTACAGGAATTTCAAAACTCTGGGTTGAAGCGTCAAATTCTACATTGGCTACTTTAATTTTTTCAAGAACTTTTTCTTTTACAAATGCAACATATACGTCAACAGACTCATCAGTTTCGTTTACCTTTATGAGACTTCCCTTTATGCTGAGTACTTTTGCAGAGTCAATCTGTGATTTTGATGTGATTCTCTGTGTGCCCTGATATGCGGTAAGATTTACTACAGTAGCATCAGACGCTGCAATATCATAAGTTTTCATGGTTACATTGTCAAGATAAAGGTCAATTGCATTTGTGCCGTCATAGGTAACTTCAAATTGCGCCTGTCTTATAGCACGGATGTTAGTACTTGCAGATGCCTGGTGATAAATGAGGACATCATCTACAAAATAGTAGGCACGTGGTGTCCCCGTAGCATTTGTATCAAAAAGGATTTTATAATTGTGCCAGTTATTAAGGTCAACATCAACATCTGTCACACCGTTTGCATTATAACAAGCAATTTTACCGGTGCCAAGAGCATAAATACCGCCTGTAGACCAGCCTTCATTACCTGTACTACTGTAGAACGAAGTCAAATTAATAATGTTGAAATTTCTTTGGTTTGTGGGAGCATTTGACTTAACATCTGCTGAAATTTCAACAAATCTTCCCTGGGAATTGGTAGCAATATTTGCAGGCTGATATTTCAGGTTAGAAGTCTGGCTTGCATCATACTGACGGTATGCTACTTTTCCTTCACCTCTGGTCTCGTCAGGATCATCATAGGAATAACTTGTTGTTGTGCCTGTTCCTTTGAATTCACCGTTATTTTTAACATCATCAAAATCTACGCAATATCCGGGAACTGAAGCATTTGTATCTAATGCTAAACCTGTCATGGTATATTCTGCGCTTTGTACTATGGTTTTTCCGTCGGCATTGTATATTTCTGCACTGATAACATTGATACCCTCTGAGATTGCAACATCAAAAGTGCCTTTATCATCCAAGAGATTTCCACCAACCTGAACACCATTATTAAACACTTTTACATATCCGCCATTTGCTCCGAGAATGTCTGATGCATAAAGTGTTTCATATGAAAACTTAACTTTATTTCCTGCCGGTATTTCGGTCACACCGCTGACTGAAGCAGCAATTGAAATTTCAGGAACCGCTTCTTTAATTCGAGCCCATTTAAGATTATCTACATAAAGGCAAGTATTTGCGTCAGTACCCATATTTTTACGGTATATAACGTGTTTATTCATAAATGTTACAACGTTATTTCTTTTAAGGTCTTGCGCAGCAATATATTTTGTTCCGGTTTCCTCATCTGTAACTGTTATATCGGTTACAATGGTATTTGTATCATTTTGCATAAATGTAACATCATAGGAGAAATTATACCATTTTCCGAGAGAAAGTTTAATGTCGGATGCTGTAGATAATGAACCGTCGCTATTAATACTCAGTGGGATATACCAGTCGGTGTTGTTGTCGGGTTTATAATAATTGAATTCAAATAAGGCAGAATTATCTTTTGTTGGGAAGTTTCCAACCCATTTTGCATCAAAGGAATAGCGAAACATTGTTCCCTTACCATCACCATCGGCTGTGGGACCGTATTTAGTGGTATCTGCGTATAAGCTATAGACCTTATCCGCATCTGAAACAAGAGGTCCGACTTTTCCATGAGCAGAAGATGAATCGGTAACGGGATTGCCAACCCATGTTTCTATTTTAGTGTCTGTGTCAAAATCACCGTTGTAATACACCTTATCTTCTACCAGTTCATAGGATGATGCCATTGCTCCGAATGAGCAAAGAGATGCAAGAATTGAAACTGAAAGAATTACGCTTAAAAATTTTTTCATAATCTTTTTCTGTGATGAGTTCATCACAATCTCCTTTTTTTGTAGTATTTATTAAAGTTTCCATCCGGAAACTGTGTAACATTATTTAATTATTCAGACATTATCAGTTTGTCAATCACGCCAAAGTTCTGAGAATCCAGGAGGTAAACCTCAATCCATACATCGTCTTGAGGCTTTGTGATGGCAAATTCAAAAGTTTGTCTGTCTGATGTGCAGGTGATTTCTCTTGCACTGAAAGTGTAGAGAGTATCGGAATCATAGTATCCGACAATCACCACTGCTGAATTTTGAGTATTGTTTTTGTTATTTAAAGTAACTATTGCCTTTGTGCCTTGTTCAGACACCGACCTTACGGAAAATGGGGCTTTTTCAGTGATAAAACTAAGTTCTTTTGTTCCGCTTGCCCCTGCCAAAGTACATACATCCGACAAATCAATGATGTACTTTGTATAAGCCTTAAGATTTAATGCATCAAATGTAAAGACTTTTGCATCATGGTCATATGTGCCTGTAAATTCAACGCTATCACCATCTGCAGTTTTAAGTAAAATGTTTTCCATGCTTTCTGCGTTCATATCAAGGGAAAAACATATTTTAGGTTGTATGTTTTCATAAGGCACCTCTTTCAAATCATAGGTTCCCACATCAAGAGATGCATTAAATGCTTCATTATATGTACGGAGAGTTACGTTGTCAAGATAAAGGTCAATTGCATTCACGCCATCATAAGTAGCACCAAACTGAGCCTGCCTTATTGCACGGATATTTGTGTGTGCAGATGCTTTATAATAAACGAACACATCATCTACAAAATAGTAGGCACGGGGTGTTCCCTCTGCATTGGTATCAAAAATGATTTTGTAATTATGCCAGTTATTAAGGTCCGCATCAATATCAGTCACACCGTTTGCATCATAACACGCAATTTTACCGGTGCTAAGTACCAAAATGCCGCCTGTTCCCCACTTCTCATTTACCATTCCTGCACCGGGGTCCGGATAATAAGAACTCAAGTTTATAATATTAAAATTTCTCTGGTTTGTGGGGGCATTTGACTTAATATCTGCCGAAATTTCAACAAATCTTCCCTGAGAATAAATATTGATATTTCCGGGTTGATAAATCAAATTTGAAGTTTGGCTTGCAGCATACTGACGATATGCTACTTTTCCTTCACCTCTGGTTTGGTCAGGATCATCATAGGAATAACTTGTTATCGTGCCTGTTCCTTTGAATTCACCGTTATTATAAACCTCATCATAATCCAGGCAATATCCCGGAACCGTAGCGTTAGTCTGCAATGATATACCTTTTACAGCATATTCGGTGCTTTGTGCTATGGCTTCTTCGGAGGCATTATATATTGCTGCACTGATAGTATTTGTACCGTCTGAAATGACAATATCTACCGAGCCTTCGGTTGCAGTGAGACTTGTGCCCACCTGCACTCCGTTATTAAACACCTTCACACATCCGCCGTTTTCACCAAGAACTCCGTCTGCATCAAGAGCACTATATGTAAATTTAACTTTGTTTCCGGCAGGTATTTCACTAACATTGCTGACAGCAGGGGTAATTGAAATTCCGCATACATCTTCCCCATATACAACATTAACGGAAAATACGGATAAATATATGCACAATATCATAACTAAAGAGAGAAATTTTCTCATATTATTCACCTCCCATTATAAGAATCACTTCGGTAATTTTGTTTTCTCTGTTGTTGATGTTTCCGTTGCCTTTAACTTTTACATATTTTGCCTTCGTTCCATAAGGCAAGTCAATTTTACAAAGGCTTTCTTTTGTGCTTCCCTTAGTAAGTGTCCGATATGTATATCCATCCTCGCTTACTTCTATTTCATAATAAGAGGGAACTGCGTCTGATGAAAAGGCAAGTGCAATTTGTCCGAGGCTATATACACTGCCAAGATCAAGTATTGCATACTCTCCTATACCCTCTGAATTCCAGATGCTTGTAAAATCACCGTCTGTAAGTTTTTCTTTTCCATCTTCACTTCCCTGAGATGTTGAGATTTTTTCGGGGATAATGAAACTTGTAAATCCCTGCTTTGAATAATTTTCATATTTTTTGAGTCTTACGGAAAGAATTTTCGCAGCCTTATCATAGGATACAGTAAAGCATGGCAAATCTTCAGGATTAACATAGAGACATCCGTTTATGATTTCGGGAACGTGAGAAAGAAGAATTCCTTTTCCGTTCACATATGCATATGGATTGCCGCTATTTATAACATAGATTTCAGAAGATATTTTTGCGTTTACTCCGCCATTTGACTCTGCAGTTTCCCCACCATATGTTTCAAAAAGGGATTTTGCCGGAACAAGCATTTTTCCATTTTTTATGACAGTTGGTGCTGAAAGAGTGTTAAAGAGAATTTCATCGGGATTATAGACGAGGAAATCACCGTATTTAGGTTTAGACATCTTCTCATACTGAATATAGTCAGGTTCTCCTGATGAAAGTTTCGAGATTGTAACATTACCGGGTTTTGCTCTGAAATAGAGACTGTTCTTATCTTCTTCTACCATATATGTTTTGAAACTTCCGTCAGGTGCGGTCACCCTCCAAAGTCCCGGGGCAATGTCTGTCACAAGACATTTCATCTCTGCATACCCATTATCTCTTATTTCAATGGTCTGAGCAGATTTAATCTGTTTTTCTTTTGAAAAATATACACATCTGTCCATTATTGTTACACCTGAAAGAGAAGATGTTTCTTCCTTATACATTGGAAGCTGGGGAAGGTCTCTGTCATAGTCTGTCACATACATGGAGTTTAAGAAAAGGTCCCTCGTCTTCTTTCCTGAAGGTGACACCTCAACTCTCCAGGAGCCCTGTTCAGAATCAGTATTTGGTCTGTCGGCATTGGGATAATTCACACCATTTACAAAAGATTCCTTACCTTCTCCGCCAACTGCGGTAATTGAGTGCTCTGCAGGAAGCAGAGTTTTGTTTACAAGTTTTCCGTTATAGCCGTTGTCGTTTCTTATAACAGTTGTTGTATCACCTGAAATTTCAGGTTCAAAAACCATGTTCATAATCCATTTTTTGCTAAAGGCTTTGTTGGAAGATGTTATGTCATCAAACACAACAACTGCCGCAGGATAATCATCATTGTTAAGGTCCATAAATACCATTGAACGTTCGTGATTTGTGACCTTTCCACCGCCGTAGGCATTGGTAAGATTTGTTTTTATGAATGAAAATTCAGGTGTGTCCTCATTGGGGCCTATATACCAGGCTTCTGTTTTTGCTTCATCTTCCTTTGCCATATATTCTTCAAGAAGATAAATATCATCAGAAAGTTTCTGTCCACCGTCATTGGCAAGAGTTGATCCCCATGTGGTTTCATTATTGTCAAAGACCGTCATACCGTTATGGGAGATTGTTCTTGTGGAATAGTTCTTATAGTGATTTGTTCCCCATCCGCCTGTTGTACCGCCGTAGGAACCGCCATTTATTGCAAGATAACCTTTATAGTATATCTGGAATGTTCCAAGGTCTGCATGAGCGTGGTCGGAATATTGTTTTTCTCTCGCTTCAAAATAGGCTATTGCCGCATTTGAATCCATGCCGAGAGTCCAGTTTGTTCTTGCCTGAATTGAAGAGAGTGGATAAGTTGTTCTTCTTGCAAGAGGAAGAGTGTCAAGGTGTTTTCCTTCAATTTCGGGATTTGCAAGAAGGATATCAGGAATAACTGATTTATATGTGGTTGCATATCCCGATACAAATTTTTCTACCATTGACGCCTGTTTAACATAGGGATCATCTGTTATGGCAGATGCAAAGGCAAAACTTGTGGAAGGTGTAGGCCACCAGGTACGTGGTGTTCTTGCAGGCCATACATAGTCATCTGCAATTTTTACGCTTGCACCATTGGGGAGACGGGAATACATAAACCACTTGGAAACCTCTGCAAAGTCTTCGTCTTCTCCAAGTACGTTTTCTGCACCCATGCCGGCAAACACCAGATTACACATTGTTTCCCAGTCAAATCTTGTTACTCCGTAGGAATAACCAAGAGAATGGGCTCCTGTTTTGTTCCACATTACTCTGGCAGGCGCCATCTCGGAAAGAATTCTTCCTGCAGAAAGGTTATACATTTCAGGATCTTCATCATATGTGGCAATTCCGCAAATAAACGGATATGCAAAAACTTCACCTTCGCTGGCGTGTCCGAAAATTGACTGACCGCCCGTTGGAGGATAGCCAACTTCTGTTTGCTTTGCAAGTATCTTCATTCTCTTTATGATGAATGCCTTTTCTTCATCTGTCAAAAGGTCATAGCACCAGTCATAAACTACGGCACCCATCATCATTGTCTGACCTATTACTCTCGTTTCATCTCCGAGAGAAATATCAAATCTTACGGTTTCAAGATAGTCAAGAGCATTTTGCACAGTTTCTCTTCCGTGAGTTTTATCTCGGAGTCCAAGAGCATAGAAAAGTGCTCTGTTAGTAATTTTTGGAAGCAAAGAAGCACTATAGTTTCTCTTGAGCGTCTTGTCTAATTTTGCATCAAGTTTTTCATCTGCTTCTTTTGCCGTGAGTTCATATATTTCCTTCATATCGGGATGTTCAATATTTTTCAGGATCCCGGGAATATCTTCTTTTGTGAACATAACCCTTGGATGTCCGGCAGGTGGTGTTATATAAGGCGCGGGATAGAGTCCTGAATAATCTTTTCCCTCACCTGTTGGAACATCATTTATTTCAACAGGTGTGAAATCCATGTCTGTTGTGATGAGGATTTTGTCAAAGAGAACGTTGGGTTCCCTGTATTGAATGTTAAGTTTTGCGCTCATACCGGCTTCAAGAATTTCAAAAGAAGAAATATATACCCATTGATAGTCAGGGCCTTCTGTGGGGTGTTTTGCTATGTATGAACTATTGTTAAGTTTATAGAAAAATGAGTTTGAACCTGTGTTAGGAAGTTTCAGTCTCATCCAGAGATATACAGGATCTGATGTGTCAGATATAAATTCCATATATATATCTGCCGGTTCATTTGGCTCCGCCTGAGGTCTGTCTGCCTGAGGAGTGTTTTTTCCCCACGCTCTCAAAACTTTTCCGCCAGATGCTTCCTTGTCATTTTGCAAAAGCATTGTCTTTTCATAGACCATATCTTCTGCTTCAAAAACAATGGTGCCGTTTTCCATTTTGAGTGTTCCTGCCTGAGGGAGATCAAGATTGTCATTATATACTTTTTCTGCAGCACTTGCATATGTTGATAAAAGAAGAACAAGTGCACACAATACTGAAACCAATTTTGTTAATTTATTTTTCATTGTTCTCCCTCCTTATTTGAATATTATAAGACTTTCCGAATCAAGTGACGATGTGTGAATCAGAACTTTTGAAGCAAGAGAGCCATAGTCATTTTCACCAAGAAGAAGCTCTGAACTTCCAATATACACATCTGTTTTTCTGCCGGATGAGTCTACAACTACTTTTTTGAAACCTGCTGTTGGATAACTTTCGTATGTGGCACTATCGCCCGAACCAATTCTTACAGTAAATGAATTTTCATCTGCATATACAACAGTACCATATAAAAATCTTGAACCTGCCGAAACTGAAGCTTGAGACGGATTTGCAAGATTCACAAGTGACATATTCTCATAGGAGAATATTTTCTCAATTGTTTTTACAATTGATTTTTCGTCCTGAGCATACCTTATGACATCTCCCGCAATAAGTCCTCTTACTGCAAGCGGATCTGCTATAAGTTCTGTTTCTGAATTTTTTCCGATAACCGTAAGCTTTGCAATTTCTTCTCCATCGGCATCGAGCCCGTTTGCTACGGATTTTATGGTGAATACCTGACCCTGTGCATTTATGCGATATGCATTATCTTCGTTTACACGGACTATCATAATATCTATCATCGGATTATTTGCAATATGACCGTAGGCTTCAAGTTTTAAGTTTACATTTCCTGTGAGGAAATCTGTGGGAGATGACAGACAGTAGAGGTCATCATTATCTCTTGAAGATTCTTCTGCAACTCTTAAGACTATTGTGTTGTTGCCCATCAGAAGTTTTGCTCCAAAACTTTTAGGTGATGCTCTGTAGTAATATGATGAAAGGTCTGTTTCACCATCAAAATCGGGATATTGATAGAATCCGTTTTCATCTGTTCCCGCATCAAAGTCAGGGTATGTAATTTGAGAAATATCGCCTGATGAATTCAGAGTGTAGTGTATGGGCTGACGTTTTACTCTTCCATCTGTCTGACCTGCATATGCTACGGCATCAGATGCGGATTTTGTACCTTCATCTGCGTTGCCAACTGTTACAGATACTTTTTTTGCAAAGTTTTTGACCTTTATTTCTCCGCCTGATGTGAGAAGTTTTGCCATCATATTTGCGTCTAAACCGTCAGATGATTTTGCATCAATAAGATATGCCGTCTGAAGAGATTCATATCCTTTGGAATCTATCTCGCACACCCGTCCTTGGGGGTTAAAATACATTTTAAGAGATGCACCGATTTTCAGGTCGGAAATATTTGCAGATGAGAAAAGAGAATTTGAACAATAAAGAATTTTTCCTGCAACTTCCAGAGATTCAGGAAGTCCTCCCTGATATGTTATGGAATCTATAATGCCTGAAAAACTGTCTATTGTTACAATTATTCCTGTTATATTATTATTTTTATCATAGAGGACACTCAGAATATCCCCTTCTTCTATAGTTTGTGTATCTATGGGTTCAAAAAGCAGGTTGACAACAGAATTTTTTTCAAGTTTTTCAAGGTCAACCGAGAATTTTCTGTTCTTTGAAAATGCAATTCCATTTTGAACATCTGACACAACATATGAATCATAGGCTGTGATTTTTACAAGGTCATAGTCTCTGTCAGAATCAGAATCTACCAACAAGATATTTCCGTCTTTAGTTGAATTTTTAAAAGGATTAAGATCACTTGATGTGTAGTTTCCCAAAACCTTATTGTTATATAAAATTATGCAGGATGAGTCAAGAGAAAGAAGTCTTTCTCTTTTTCCGTCATAGTATGTATAACCATCTGATGATGCTTTTTCTATTTCCTTTGCATCAAGGACAAAATTACCATCTGTTGCCTCTTCTATGTATAAAACTGTGTTTACGCCGTTTATTTCCTTATAGAACACATCCACTCTTTTCCCAAGCATATGAGGGCTTACCATTGAATCATCAGGGATTTTATATTTTTCTCCGTCAACTGCCACCACGTCATAGTCTATGGCCTGATTGTATATGGAAACTCCTCTCACACTTTCTAAAATATCACTTACATGCTTTATGGAGCAATAATGCCATAGGTATGAAGTGTTATAGTCTACCACATCTCCGTTATTGTCCACATATACAAGTGATGAATTAACCATCTGTTTGAGAACTGTTGCAACTGCGTTCACATTTATGGGAGCATTTATGTCAGACGGAGCATATCGTGTTATGTCCTGTTCTATTGCAACTGCCATATATCCTGTTGGATATCCGCCTTTTGCTTTTGCTTCTTCATCACGTCCGAGGATTGCAACCATTGCCTTTATAAGTTGTGCATAGGTCACATTTTCATTTGGCATGAAAAGACCGTTTCCAACGCCGTTTAATATTCCGTAATTTACTGCAGTCATAACATAGGGTGCATATTCTGAATCAACATCTGAAAAAGTGCATACAAGTTCTGATTCTTCAACACCTGAAAGAGAATAGAGAAGAATTCTTGTTACAAGTTTTGCAAGTTCTCCCCTTGTGAAACTATCTTTGCCGGATATTTCTTCATCTATTAATCCTATTGCCTTTACAAAGGCCACATTGTTTCCGTCTGTAACTTCTGTTTCATTCACATCAGCAAATACAACCGAAATATTTGAAATAACAAAAGTGATACACAAAATGAGTGTAATAAGTTTTTTTATCATTCGTCATTCCTCCTTTAAAACATTTTATCGGTTATTTACTGAATCATAAGATATATTATCTTTGCCGCTTCTGCTCTTGAAAGAAAATCTTTGGGGGCAAATCCTGCATCAGTCGCTCTGCCGTCTATGATACCTTTTGCACGAAGTGCATATACATAGTCTTTTGCATAGTCGCTGATATCTTTGTCATCTGTGAATACATTGGGAATTTCGGGTGCTTTAAGTCCCATCGCCCTTGCAACCATGGTACAAGCCTGTTCACGGTTGATTTCGAGATCCGGTGCAAATTCTGTGTCTGACACTCCTGACACAAATCCTGCTTTTACCGCAACTCCGACATAGGGTTTTGCCCATGAATTTGTCATATCGGAGAATGTGCAAAGAGATGAATCGGGTTCCATAGAAAGAGCAAGGACTATCATCTTTACGAATTCGCTCCTTTTCACCATATCAAAAGGTGCAAAAATCCCATTTCCTTTTCCGTTTATTATTCCTTTTTCAGAAAGTGCATTAACGTATTCAAAAGCCCAGAAATCAGAACTCACGTCTGTATATACAACTCCTAAATTTTCCCCCGAATCGGATGAGGATGGGGAATCTTTAACACCAACATTCATGTCGGTATCGGTGGAATCTGTCATAACAGTGTTGTTTGAACCACCGCCACCGCCTCCACCGCCGCCTCCGCCGGCGGAAGATGATGTTTCAGAGAAAGATTTTGCTTTTTTGTTAAAACTTTGAGCAAGGGAGGAAAGTGTTTTTTCAGAAGACGAGGCAACTTCTGAATACACCTTGTTTTTGTCTTGTGTTTTTATGCTCTTTAGAAGATTAAGATTAAATCCTGCATCAATATATGCAGATTCATATTTGTCAAAGTAGGGTTTAACGTGTCCTGAACCTTCCATATAATAATTTGTGAGAACTTCAAGATATATACCATTTTTAAATTTGTCAACAAGGTCGCCTGTGCTTTTTATGTCTTTTGACAAAAGAGCATTTTTTATGTTTTCTTTTCCTGTTTCGTTTATGAATGAATACTCATCATATTCATCAAGGTCTGAAAAACCGAATTCTTCATTAAAAAGAAATTCTGAAGTCTCTGAAAACATGGTTTCGTCACCATTGTTTAAAGCGTTAATTACTGTTGCCTGCTTTAGTTTTTTGGTAAATTCATTTGTGTTTTGTGTAAAATCTTCTTCATCACGTATTCCCTGAAGAATTTTTGAGATTTTTTCATAGTCTGCCCCAAGAACCAATTCATCATCTTTCATATTAAACATTGAAAATGCGGTTTCAACATCATCTGATGTTATGTCTCCCGAATTTAGTCCTGATATGAATGTACGTTTCTGGGAATCTGAATAGAAAGTGAAAACTTTGCTTTCCTTTTGTCCGCCTTTTGAAACAATGGCAGTAAATCCGTCACCGCCCAAAGGTGTGTTCATAGTAAAGTTAAAAGCATATCCGTCATCCGATGCAACTTTGCTCCTTGCATACACAAGTGCATCTTCCGTTCCTCCTTTAAGGTCTGCTTCTGTCATGCCGTCATTTAATACAACAAGTGTAACTTCGTCCCCTTTTTCGGCGTCTCCTGATATGCGTACTTTATTATTTGCAGAATCAGTAATTGCCACGTTAATTTCGGCAAATGCGACAGATGAAAGCACATATAATGCTGAAACTGCACCTATAGCAAATCTTTTCATCCATATCATTCCTTTCATCATTTATTTAAGATTTCATATTTTCTTGTATGCGGATGTATATTATCTCCCCATATATAGAGTGTAAATGTATAGTTTCCTTCTCTTATGTCATTTGGAAGTGACTCAGCGGTCAGTTCAAAGTTTGAAACACCATCACCGCTTTGAACTTCATTTCCATATATGTCTATAAGTTCTCCGTTTTTCTTTATGGCAAGAATTGCATAAACCTTTCCATCTGTCAAAAATTCTTCAGTTGAACCTTTGATTATAAGAGGTGAGGATAAGTCTATCTCTGATTTTTTGAAAATCTCAGTATCAGAACTATATATTCTGACACTTTCGGGAATATAAGCAACAGATGAACTGTCAAAAGTTTTCAGAGTCATATTATCAATAAAGAGTTCTGTATCATTTACACCATCAGAAACCGCTGAAATATCAAGGCTCTGAACAGCGCGGATGTTTGTGCTGGCACTTTTAATGACATATATCAGTACATTATCTATGTAGTAATATCCTTTAGGTGTGCCTCCGGGATTTGTGTCAAAGATTATTTTATAGTTATGCCAATTGTTTAAATCAGCATTGATTTCGGTTGTGCCGGCGTTTCCATTATAGCAACAGATTTTTCCTTTGTCTGTCACCATTATTCCAACCCCGAATCCCTCTTGTGAGATATCTGTTATGGGGTTTTGTTTGTTAAAGGTGAAATTGAGCAAATGGAAAGTTTTCTTATTTACCGGTGCGTTAGTCTTTATGTCTGCCGAAACTTCAAAGAATCGCCCCTGAGAAACGCTTAGGGGATTTGTCACAGTGAAAAGTCTTCCGCTGGAATATTTGGGAGATGCACTATTGTCCTTACTCCATTTGCCATATGCAACTTTTCCCTGATTACGGCTTGTGTCAGGATCAGCATAATACTTGCTTGAATAATTTGCACTTGAATCAAACCAACCAACTGCTTTTTTATCAAAATCAGAAACGTAGCCGGGAAGGCTCTCATTAGGTTCAAAGCCTATGCCGTACACCAAAAAATCCTCTGATTTTTCTTTGACATTTCCATCTTTATCATAAACTATTGCTCTTAAAGTGTTTATACCGTCTTCAATTGTAAATGTTACCTTATTATCTTTTGAATATATTTCTTTTCCGTTTTGAAGAGCCAAAATATTTCCGCCGCCTGAAATTATTGACTTTGCATTATCTGACAGGTTAAGATTAAATTCAAGATTTGTTCCTGCCGGCACACTTTCTCCGGAATTAATGAGATTTTGTGTCAGGGATACTGGTGTGCGGATACTGCCGTTATTATTAATTGTGAGTATGGATGCTTTTGTATCAAAATCTGTGTTCCATAAATCGTCGGAACATACATATATCACGCCATCAATCTCTTTTGGAGCAACGGAAAGTTCATATTCACCATCTTCAGAAATTGCGGCGGTTTTACCAATAGTCATCAGACATTCTTCTTTGTTTACGATAACTTTAAAAGTCTGTCCGTTTTTCTCAAAAACTCCGCCAAGACCTTCGGTGATGCCTTTTATCGGTACAAGTTTTTTCCCGTTTTCTATGATACATTCATCATCCAGGGGAACAAACTGACTCATTTTTTTGTTATATACAAGGAAATCACCATAAGATGGTTTTTCCATGGGAAGATATTCTTCTTCCATGACCTGACCGCTTGTCTGTTTTGTCAGAGTATAAATGCCGGGTTTTGCTCTGAAATAGAGAGTCTTTTCTTCAGAATCTGCACTATATAACTTATATGTACCGTCAGAATATGACACCTTCCAGATTCCCTCATCTATATCTGTAACAAGACATTTTACCGTTTCATATCCGTTGTCTCTTAAAGTGAGGGTTACAGTGTCTGACACATTTTTATCTTTTGAAAAATATACTGCCCTGTCCATAACAGTTACTCCCACAAGGGAATCTGTTTCTTCCTTATACATTGGAAGCTCGGGAAGATTTTTGTCATAATCTGTTACATACATTGAGTTAAGGAACAAATCTTTTTGGCTTTCATTTTTCGGTGAAATTTCTATTCTCCACGCTCCCTGTTCTGAATCGTAGGTATCATTTAAGTCTTCATTGGGATAGTTTTTGCCGTTTACATATGAATCTTTCCCTTCTCCTCCAACTTTTGATATGGATGAAGTTTCGGGGATAAGGGTTTTGTTTACAAGTTTTCCGTTGTAGCCGTTATCTGTTCTTGATACAACAGATGTATTCCCTGAAATTTCTGGTTCTGATACTGTGTTCATTAGCCAAGTCTTTTTAAATGTTTTATCGGAAGATGTTATGTTATCAAAAATTATTACCGATGCAGGATATTCATCATTGTCAAGATCCATAAACACCATTGATCTCTGATGATTTTCAACCTTGTTTGCACCGTATGCACCTGTAAGATTGGTTTTGATATATGAAAATTCAGGGGTTTTATCATTTGGCCCGATGTAAAAGCCTTCTGTTTTTGCCTCGTCAGGCTGATTCATGTATTCATCATACTGATATATGTCGGGTGAAAGTTTCTGACCGCCGTCATTTGCATAGTTTCCCCATGTTTTTTCGTTTGGATCAAAAACTGTCATACAGTTATTTGCTATTGTTCTTGTATAGTAGTTCCAGTAGTGGCTTGTTCCCCATCCGCCGTCTTTTCCGTTATATGATCCTCCGGCGATTGCAAGATAGCCTTTATAATAAATCTGAAATGAACCAAGGTCTGCGTGAGCGTGGTCATTATACTGTTTTTCTCTTGCCTCAAAATATGCTACTGCAGCATTAGAGTTTATGCCCATTTTCCAGTTTGTTCTTGCCTGAATTGAAGAAAGAGGATAGTCAGTTTTGTTGGCAAGGGGAAGAGAGTCTGAAAATTCTTTCTCTGATTCGGGATTAGCCAGAAGAATTGCAGGAACTATTGCTTTATAGAAAACTTTATCTCCTGATATATAGTCATTTATGAGAGATAACCGGCTTATATACGGATCATCTGTAAGATGTGATACAAATGCAAAAGATGTGTCAGATGTTCTCCACCATGTACGGGGAGTCCATGCACTCCATGCATAGTCATCACCTATTTTCATATGAGAGCCATTGGGAAGGCGTGAACGCATAAACCAATGGGCAACAGATGTGATGTCTTCATCTGTTCCCATAATGTTTTCCATGCCCATTCCTCTGAAGAGAAGATTTGCAAAGTTTTCCCAGTCAAAGCGTGTGAGACCATAGGCATGACCAACAGAGTGAGCACCTGATTTATTCCACATTATTCTTGCCCCGACAAATTCCGAGAAAACTCTTCCTGCAGTTATATTGTAAAATTCTTTGTCTTCATCATACACTGCAATACCGCAGGCAAGAGGATAAGCCAAAACCTCACCTTCTCCGCCGTGACCGAAAATGGACTGCATTTTTGTTGGCGGATAGCCGACTTCTGTGTTTTTTGCAAGGGCTTTCATTTTGTATATGAAAAATTCTTTATCATCATCTGTGAGTTTATCATAACACCAGTCATATACCGCGGCAGACGTCATCATAACAAAGCCTATGTCACGGGTTTCATCACCTAAAGAATAGTCAAAACGAACTGTGTTAAGGTAGTTTTTCATGCCGTCTATTGCGTTTTGGGCATAGGATTCATCACGCAAGCCAAGGGCATAATAGAATGCTTTTGCACATATGATTTCAAGCATTCCCTCGTTATAATTCTTTGTTTTTGACGTGTCAAGAATTCCTGTGACAAAAGAGTCTGCACAGGCACTTGTTGCATCGAACACATCTTTCATATCAGGATGTGATGCATTTTTGAGAATTCTTTGAATATCATTTTTGGTAAAAAGAAGTCTCGGATGTCCGTCTATGGGTTTTATTTCGGGGAGAGGATAGAGAGTTGAATAATCTCTCCATTCACCCGTTGGAACATCATTAATCTCTTTGGGATCAAAAGTTATATCATCTGTAAAAACAAACTTATCAAAGATTAAATTTGGTTCTCTGTACTGAATTTTAAAATCAACCTCATCACCTTCTGAAATAGTTTCAAAGGATGTGACATATACCCAGTGATATTCATTTGAGTCATAGAGTTCTGAGTTAAGATGTTTTACTCTGTAATTTTCACCTTTCACAGAATAGAAAAATGAGTCTGAACTTCCGTTGGGCATTTTCGCTCTCATCCAGAAATATACTGTTTTTGATGTGTCTGATGTGAAAGTGAGACTCAAATCAGGGCTATCTGAAAGACTTGGACTTGTGCGGTCTGCCTGAGGGGTGTAGAGTCCATAGACCATCATGGCTTTTAAGCCTGATGCTTTGGAATCTTCAACGAGGTGCATTGTGGATTCATATGCCATATCTTCTGCTTCAATTATGATTGTTCCGTCTGTCATCGAATTGTTCACCTCATCTTTAGCATATGTTACAGCACTTGAAAGAGAGGCAGAAAGCGCAAGAAACAAAGCACAGATAAATGAAATCATTTTGTGCAAATTATTATTTTTCATATTTAAGCCTCCCTTTTAATTTTTAAAGTTCAAATACCCCTGCTTCACAGTATTGAAGATAATAGTAGAAAATCCAGTCCTGATCACTTGTGAGAGCATCGTATCTGCCGGCAGGTCTGCCGTGGGATTTTTCATTGAATATGTAGGAATTATATGACGAGCCGTCTTTTTGGATAAGGGCAATATTTGCCATAAAGATTTTCTTTGCCTTATCCCGATAGGCTTCATCTTTGGTTATCATATAATAATTTGTATAACCGCAGGTTGAAAGACAACTCACCCAATGAGGGAAAGTGTCTCCCCAAAGTTCATATTTTCCAAACCAGAATGCATCCCAGTGTCTTATGGGAACGCCGTTCTGATTAAAATGAGGCTGATTGCCGTTGAAAGAATCTGTGCGAAGGGCCTCATCTTTTATGGCATCCATCACGCTTTCATCTTTGGTTGAAATATAGTATTGCGTAAGATATTTAAGATTGCTTGACGGGTGTCCATGTTCATAGGCAACTTCGCCCGAAAAATAGTTTCCTGCCATATCTCTGGTCTTTTCTGCTATTTTCTTTTCGCCATCGAGAATTTTTGAAAGTCTGTCTGCATAAAAAGCATCATCAACATTCAAAGTTTCGGGTTTGAGTTCATAAAGCATGGGCATAAATCCGCCCTCTTTTGCAATTTCATAATAGCGTTTCATTATTCCGACTGCGGTCTTTGAATATATTTCTTCACCTGTCAAAAGATACATCTGAATAAAGAACGGAATTGCAAAGGTGTAGTTATGAGCACGGGACCTCATATCAAGTTTTCTTGGAACAAGGATTATATCTTCATTGTAATAAAATTCACTATCCTGTCTCAAATACGAGTCCCAGATATCATAGTTTTCGTCAACAATATATTTTAAGAGAAAATCTCTGTATAGTTCAAGACTCGGGAGATATTTCCTGTCGTTATAGAGTCTTGAATAGAGAGCAACAAATGCTCCCATTCCCATTCTTTCTCTGACCTCATTTCGGTCAGGAACGCAATGATAGTAGCCATATGCATCTTCGTGGGCTCTGAAAATTCTTTGTTTTTCCATATCATAGGGCATATATGCGCCGTAGAGAGGATCATCCGGATCTGTGATCTGCTGATTTTCTACTATAAATTTTACTCTCTTTTCCATAAGTTTTCTTATAGAATCTGTCACCTTATAGGTGATATGTGCAATTTTGCCGTTATATTTTATTATACCTTCTTTGACACCTGTCTCAGATGGTGTATATTCATATTTTCCATTGTTCTCTTCCAGAACTTCTCCGTCTAATCTGATTGAAGTAAGTTTTCCCGGATTTTTCACCTTTATTGAAATTTTGTCGCCTTTTTCAATGGTCATAAAACCATAGTCAAGCACAGGATAGCCTGTGTAGGCACAAAGTTTTTCTTCAAAGTCGTCTCTTTTTTCATATTCTGTTATGACTCTTTTGAAGATGTGAGATTTCCCTGATGGAATTCTTATATCCTTTGAAACAAGAGCAATTACTCCTCTGTGATTTGATGTGTTTTGCTCTTCAAGATGGTAGGTTGAAAAATTCCCTTCCAAAGTTATGAGAGCAAGATTTTTACCAACATTACTCTGCCTTTGTGCCTCAATATAACAAAGGTCACCCGAGGTACAGATATGCTGATTTATGTGGGTGTGCAAAACATTTTCACCTGTTGCATATGTATCTCTGAAAGATGAATATATCCCAACTTCATCAAGGATTATGTATTTTTTGCTTTCGTTTTTAATTTCTATTGTTTCATAAAGTCCGTCTTCTTTTAGTTCTCTTGTAACCGTCACAAAAACTTTTCTTTCACGTTTGCTCTTTTCGATATCTCCGTCCCACACGCAGGCACTTCGGGTGTCTGTATATTCCAAAAGATATGTTGCAGACATTTTATCTTTATCAAAAGTTTTTTTGACACAGTTTTCAATCTGAACGCGGTTGAAACCCGACGTTATAAACCCAAGTCCCCACTGTTTGTTTTCAGGAACCCAGGGTTCATCTTTTGAAGAAAGTGCGAAATTTGCATCATATTTATCATCATTTATGAAAAGAGATGTCATTGCACCCTTGTCGTTTATTTCAAATCTCATTTTTTCGTTTGATATTGTCATTTTATCACACCTCAGTTTCATATCCGTCATAGGCAAATTCGCTGGAAAAATCAAAGTTTTTACTTGCATCTTTGAGAGTTTGGGTTCTGTCCACGCCCAACTTTTCAAGGATAAAAGGATCAGTTGTCATATGATAGAATATGACTCTTTCACAGTCAGATTCTATCACGCATCTTTCAACGGATTTTACATCTCCGTGAGCAAGTTCGCACACTATGAGGTCATAGTGTTCGCCTATGGGAAAATCGTGGAAATCACCTGCTAAATCCCCTGTGAAGAGAACTTTTTTCCCCTCTGCTTCAAACACAAAAGCGTAGGTTGGCTGACCGATTGCTTTCATATGATCTGTGGGAATTGCGCTAACCTTCAGATTGCCGTCATCATAAAACGTTCCCTCATTTATCTTTGTGATTGTCATTCTTTCTGACATTGAAAGATTTAATGCATCAAGCCAGGATTTAAAAGCATCAATACCAGACGGCATAAAGATGTCTACCGATGCAGGAGCATAGATGAAATTTGTAAACTCGGCATAGAGTTTTGCAAAAGATGTGAGAGAAGCTGCGTGGTCAGTATGCATATGAGTTATGAATCCTGCCTTTATCTTTGACATATCTATTCCGTCATTTTTTATCAGATATTCAACAGGTGCACCAAAATCGAGAATATAAAAATTTTCGCATATTTCAATAAGTACACTTGTACAGTACCTGTCTTTCTCGGCAAGTCCTGCCGCTGTTCCCCAAAATTTGATCTTCATAAATATATACCTCCAAACCCCTTATATGCATAGTAACATTACAGATGTTGCCCCAAATGCCAAACCGACCCATTGTCTGACAGACAACTTTTCTTTGAAAAAAATAAGTGAGGCTAAAAGATTAAGCATTATGCTGGCACCACTGGTAATTGGGAAAAAGACCGCACTGTCAACAACTCCGGTAAGATACAAATTTATCCCATTATTAAATCCCAAGAATACTGCATTTACAATAAAAATTGATACTATGGTAATTACATATTTTTTCTTTGGCATTGCGTTCTTATTCGCAAAGCCATAGAAGCCAACATTACGAGAAGCAACAAAATACATTACAAAAGATACAATAGCTGACACCATAAAAGAAACAACGAGAAACATTGTATATTCTTGTTTGTACAGAGACTCCTGGTGAGTTTTCTGACACAGTCCCAATAACGATAATGTCAACGCCATAAAAATGCATACTACAAACCACTTTGCGTTAATTTTTTCTTTGCGTTCATCTTTACTGTTGGAAAGCAAATAGCATACAAGCATCATAATTACGCCAACAATTTTTGCAATTGTGAGACTCTCACCCCAAAAAAAATATCCGGAAAGTGCGGTTATCATCGTTGAAGATGAATTAATTATTGTAGTGTAAGAGAATGTGCCGATATTAACGGCTACACTATAAAGTATAGAATATATCATTGTTATGATTCCAAATATCAAAGCAAGAGTGAAGGTGTAAAAAGATATTTTTGTGTCAAAATTGCCCAACCAAAAAATCACAAATGCACATATCACACTTATAATAAAATTAAAAAGATTATAATCCTTCATATTGTTTGTTATCTGTTTGCTGAAATATGCTTTTGTGAAACATACAACAAAATGAGATAAAACAGTTACAACGAACAATACTGCTACAGGTGCTTGCTCGTAATTCATGAGTTCCTCCGATTGTTTTAATAAAAATAGTTTACAATCCAGCTGGATTGTGATAATATTATAATATCATACACAAAATTAATATTATATAGAGATTTATTCCATAAAACATAAAAATCGTCTCAATTATGGAGGAACTTCTTATGAATACTGAAATCAAACTTAAAAAAACCAATAATATGAATTTATTACTCAGTGACAT
This sequence comes from Oscillospiraceae bacterium, assembly GCA_015069015.1. Taxonomy (GTDB): domain Bacteria; phylum Bacillota; class Clostridia; order UMGS1810; family UMGS1810; genus RGIG1828. Next base: position 10,909 of record SVJK01000019.1, on the reverse strand, counting down.
GGGTTTTAAGATGCCCATATGTTACAGAGAAAGCGAAACAAGAGTCGAACCTGCACATATTCACAACTGCAGTGAAATATATGTAAATATTTCAGGTGATGTTTCATTTCTTGTAGAAAGTACCTTGTATCCACTAAAAAGCGGTGATGTAATAATCACTAAACCGCATGAAATGCATCACTGCGTATACAATTCCTCAAGCATTCACAAATGCTACTGCATGTGGTTTGATGCAAATGATATATGTAGCGATATTACACAACTTTTTTTTGAAAGAGAAAAGGGACATAATAATCTCATAACAATGAACTCATCTGATAAAGAAAGTCTATTTTTTCATTGGGACAATATGTACAAACACTCCGATGCGAACAATATGGATTCTACAAGTTTTCTTGCAAGTCTTTACTCTGTTTTTGAAATCATATATCGCAACAAAAGCAATAAAAACAGCGCAAATATTCCCGATCTCTTAGGAGAAATCCTGCTTTTTATAGACGAAAACCTTTCAGCGAACTGCAATACTGAGAACATCGTTAAAAACTTCTACATAAGCCGTTCTTCTCTTTATAGATTGTTCAATGAACATCTCGCAATTACACCGGCAAAATACATCGAAGAGAAGCGTCTTTCTCTCTCCAAAACACTGATAAATGAAAAAGTTCCACTTAAAGAGGTGTGCAGTGCATGCGGATTTAACGACTATTCTTATTTTATTTCTGTGTTTAAGAAAAAATTTGACATTACACCTTATAAATATTTGAAAAGCATTTTATAAACTTCAAAACAATTTATCTGTTTGCTACATTATATCACCGAATGACTCATTAATCCACAAACGCAGATGATTTTTTAATATGTAATTTTTGTCAATTGTTCACTTCAATTAAAACCTTGAAGGTTTTTTCTTTCCTTTTGTCAATCATATCAAGAACCCGAGGAATATCCTCCAGAGTGAATCTGTGAGAAATTGTTTCTTTTGTTCTGATTATGCCCTTTGACATAAGTTCAATCATTTCTCTGTAGTCAGATGGAACATACATGGTAGTTCCATAGAGCGAAAGTTCGTGCTGAACAAAATCGGGCAAAAGAGGGATGAGATATTCTTTCTGAAGAACGCCGATAACAACAATTTTGGAACCGCGGTGAGCAATTTTCAAAATGTTATTGAGTACAATCCCTTTTTCACCAACACAGTCATAATATATTGTAACTTTTGGTGCATCAAGGCGTGCAAGACCGTCTGCCAGATCTTCTTTTGAAACGTCTATTGTACCCGTTGCACCAAGACTTCTGGCAATTTCAAGTCTTTCTGAATCCATGTCTGCAATATATACTTTTTTTGCACCAAGAGCAAAACAACTCTGCATACAATATACACCGATAGGACCTGCTCCAACAACCAAAACAGTATCATTTTCGCCGGGATTTGCTCTTTTTGCGCCGTGATATGCAACACAGGCAGGTTCAACAAGTGCTGCATCGTCAATATTCATTTCGTCGGGAATTTTTATTGCCATTTCCGAGGAAATACAAAAATAGTCACACATTGCACCGTCTGCTTCTGCTCCGGTGCATTTTAAATTTTCGCAAAAATTGTATATGCCTTCTTTGCACACATCACATTCACCGCAGACAATGTGGGGAATTACAGTTACTCTCTCTCCCACTCTTGAACTGTCAACTCCCTCTCCCACTTTGTCAATTACGCCCGAAATTTCATGTCCGGGAACAAGGGGATAGGAAACATAAGGATGAAGACCTCTGTATATGGTGGGATCTGAACCGCAGATGCCGATTCTCATAACTTTTATTCTTACCTGAGCCTTTTGAGGCTCAGGTATTTCACATTCTGTAAGAGATATTTCATAGGGTTTTGTAAGTACAACTTTTCTCATTATTACGCACCTCTAACTGCTTCAATGTCCATAAATTTGCAGAACATTTTGAGAGCATCTGCAACTTTTTCGTCGTGGATTAACACTCCATGGTGAATAACACCAACATCGATCATTTTTTCTTCCCAGTCTTTAACATCATTAACTTTTATCCATGCATATGCACCTCTTGTCATAGGACCGATGTCAACTGCTTCACCGGTGCCATAGAACATCGAGAATTTGCCGTCATATTCAACCATTCTTGCACAGGTCACGGGACCATCTTTCATTCTGAATTCCATTGTGCCGTGGCAAGTGGGGCTCCAAAGTCCGAGACGTTCATTCATCATAAGATGTTTTTTGCAATCGGCAGCACAAAGTTCACAAGCCGCATTTCCGCAATGCCATGCAAGCCACACATTTTCCTCTGTGGGGTGAAGATCTGTCCAGTCAATGAAGTCCGCAGGAGTCTGGAAAAGATTACATCCGTTTAAAATGTGCATTGTGATTGCACCCATGGTGTCAACTTCGCATCCAACAGAATAGCCCTGAGAGTTGAGTCGTGAGAATGTGGAACAAGCAGCAATGTTATATTTATGCTGCAATGTTTCCCAGCAACTTGATGCAATAATTTTGCAGTGGTGTTCTTCGGCAAGAGTTTTGAGTGTGATTTCAAAACGAGCCTGATTTAAGATAGCATTCGGAATTTCATCAGAGATAATATCTGCTCCCTGTCTGATTTCCTGTGCAACTTTCAAAACTTCAGGATCATCCATAGCGATTGCATCCATATATTCATAAGCAGTTGCAAGGTCTACGGGAACTACAGTCTGACAGAATTTGTTCATGAGAAGTTCTTCGCTGTAGAACTGTGATTCAAACTTTGTGGGACGAACGCCAACCTGCAAAATTCTTGCACCTTTAAATTCAGAAATTGCAAAACATGCTCTTGTGAAACTTTCAACCTTTTCAGAGAAAATCGCATCTTCAGGGTTACAGGTGATGATATGTTCAAATTTGAAACCGCGTCTTTTGAGAGCAGAGCAAGTCATAAACTGTCCGCACCATGTGTCTGTTGAACGATTACCAAATTCTGAAATTGGTCCGCTCTTTGTTGCAAAATGAAGCACGGGCATATCTTTTCTCATTTTTGACATAAGGGCACTCACTGCAATTTCAAGACCGAAATTCATATTTCCTATGATGATACCCTGAACATCTTCTTTTAAGAAAAGTTCTGCTGTTTTCATTCCTTCGTCAACTGTTCCAACGCATCCGTCTTCTGTGAGTGTTTCATCGGGAACAACAATTTCAAGACCGGGAATGTTCTTGAAAGCATCAAGACATCTTGCTCTCATTTTGCCTGCGAGTTTTCCTGTGTACTGATTTCCGTCCCATGATTCCCATGTGGATGGTACAAAACCGATTTTAACTTTTTTCATACTAAACTCTCCTTTATCTCTTTTATCAAACTTTTTGTGTCAATTTTTTGCATTTCATATAATCTGTCAGGTGAGGCAGACGAGCCATAACCTGTTACACCGAGATTTACAAGTCTGCAATCAGATTTATTTTTTAATATTATTTTTGCAATGTCTCCGCCAATTCCTGTTTTGACATTATGGTCTTCATATGTAATCACAAGACCTGTTTTTGCTGCCTCCAAGACCATTTCTTCATCAGGACAAAGAGGTGTGGGAAGATTTAGAACTCCGATGCTTATTCCTTCTTTTTCAAGTTCATCTGATGCTAAAAGAGCTCTGTGTGTCATATTTCCATAGGTTATTATGATGCCTTCTTCCCCTTTTTTCAGCCACTGGGCTTTTCCATATTCAAAAGAAAGGGGATTACCATTTTCGTCTTTTAAGACAGGCATCTTTGACCTTCCGCCGATTATTGCAACAGATTCGGGAACAGACAGAGCGTATCTCACCGCCGCATCCGCCTGATTGGCATCAGCAGGCACTATCACTTTAAACCCATACAAATTTGATAAAAGGCTCAGATAATCAATACACTGATGTGTTTTACCGTCCTCACCCACATCAAGACCTGCATGAGTACAAAACAACTTTATGGGTGATTTATTTATATCCGCCATCCTGTTTTGACTATAGGTTTCGGCAATATTAAACATTGAAAAGTCAGCATGGATTGCTATCATACCCGACTTTGCAACCGCCGCCGCGGCAGTTGCCGCATTATGCTCTGCAATGCCGCACTCGACAAAGGCATCGGGACGAAGTTTTTTAAAATCTGTGAGTTTTACCGATCCCTCAAGATCGCAATCAAAAGCCACAATTCCAACTTCCGGATTTTCTTTTGCAATATCTGCCAATGCATTTCCCATAGCACTGCGAATATCGGAAACACTATCATAGGTTCTGCCCGATGTGTAAGAGATTGCAGGACTTTCATAAACTCTTTGTGTTCTCGGCTTTATGCCATCTATAGCCTTTTGCTCCTCGGTTGTGAGCCTCAGCCTTTTAAGAGCACAATTTTTTAACTCCTCGCTGATTACCGTTCCATGATATCTGTAGTCGTTTTCGATCTCTTCAATTCCCTTACCCATAACTGTACGGGCAAGTATGCAAAGTGGACCGCTCGCGCATTTTAGCACACGTTTCATATCCTCAAAGTTGTGACCATCTGCAGTGACAACTTCCCAGCCTGACATTGTATATTTGTCCCGCAGGCTCTGTCCGGTTGTCTTGTCGGTTTCACCGCACGCCTGCAGTCCGTTAACATCTATCACAGCAATGAGATTATCCAAATTATAATTTGATGCAAACTCTCTTGCCTCCTGAAGTTGGCCTTTTTGCTGTTCCCCGTCACCCATTACCACAAACACCCTGCCGGGCTCTTTTTGAAGTTTTTTTGCAAGGGCAAAACCACAGCCTACAGACAATCCCTGTCCAAGGCTTCCGCTGCACCATTCCACTCCGTTTACTGCGATTGAAGGATGACCTTCGTAGGGAGCCTGACGGCGAAAGGTTTTTACTGCATCTTCCACATCAAAATATCCCATATTACCCAACGCGGCATATACCGCTGCTGCCGAATGTCCGTGGCTTACGACAAGGCGGTCATTTTCATCCATAACATCGAGAATAGATATGTAAATATCAATAGAAGAAAGAGCACCGCCAATGTGCCCGGAACCTGCTCCGGAAATCATGCGTACAATATCATAGCGGCATTTTTTTGCTACTATATCCAACATTTCCGTTACCCCCTGATGAGTTTTTCATAGTTTAATTCCTCTTTGTTATATTCTTTATGTTTTCATACATCTTTTTATATTTTTCATACCGCAGGGCATATTTTTTGTGATTTTCCATGTCAGGGGTAAATATCTTATCTATACGGACAATTTTTTCAACAGCCCTTTCGATATCGGAATATATCCCCTTTGCCACACTTCCTAAAATTGCAACTGCAACAGTTCCTGCCTGGGAAGTTTCAAGTCTGCACACATCCATGCCGAGAATGTCGGCTTTGGTCTGCAAAACCTTATCATTTTTTGAAAGACCGCCCGAAACATAAAGTTTTGAAACTCTGTGCCCGGCTTTTTTCAGGGCATCAAGATTTATTTTTATTTCATAATTCAATCCGTCAATTATTCCCTTTGTGACTTCATCTGGCGTAACAGAAAGGTCAAGTCCTGCAATCGCTCCCGTTGCATCATCATCCATATAGGGCGTTGCAGCACCTGCAAAGTGAGGAAGGAAAAGCACCCTTGATGGGGAATTTTCAATATTTTCAAAAAGTTCATCGTAACTGATGTTTTGTCTTAATTTTTTGTACCAGTCAATGACCGAGCCTGAAGTTCTGTTAAAAGCATAGGTTACATATTTTCCTTCAAGAAGATATGGAACACAGGCAAAGGAAGATTCTTTCATTGTTTCGTTTATCATAGGTGTTGAAAAAACCGGCACTACGCACTCATTTGAACCCATACCGTCAAGAGCCATTCCCTCGTGAATTATTCCTGCACCCAAAGATGCAAAGCACTGATCATGACCGCCTGCAAGAATGAGAGTTCCCTCTTCAATTCCAAGGTCTGCCGATGCTTTTTTGCTGATTGTTCCCACAGGAGTGCCTGATGGGACAAGGGGCGGAAGAATGCTTTTGTCTATGCCCAAGCGAGAAACTATCTCATCTGACCAGCATCTGTGTGTAATATCAAACATCTGAGTTCTGGATGCCAAAGAATAGTCCATATGATAATCTGCACCGAATTTTTGAAGGATGAAATCTGCAAAAAGGCATATCTTCTTTGTCTTTGAAAAAATGTCTCTCCGGTTTTCCTTAAACCACAAAAGTTTTGCAAGAGAATACATTGCATCGGGCGTTGTGCCTGTGACGGAATATATGTTATCTTCGCCAAACTCTTTTGAAAATTCTCTTATCTGAGACTGCCCTCTGAGGTCTGAATAGGAAATGGAATTTGTTAAAACCTTGTCGTTTTCATCAAGAAGAACCACCATTTCACCAAATGATGCGGCACTTATGGCGTCTATATGAAGAGATGGATTTTCATCTGTTATCGCTCTTATTGCCTCAACCGTGCTTTCATACACCATTTCAGGACTAAGTTCTATTGTGTTTCCTTCATATGTGAAAGAATAATTTTTTGAAGAGTTTTTGATTATGTTCCCTTTTTCATCTACAACTGACACCTTGCAGCCTGAACTTCCTATGTCAATTCCCATAAAGAACATCTGATTCACCATCCATATATCCAGTATACATTTATTGTATCAGAAAATCACAACTTTTCTATTGACTTTTCTTCAAAAAACATGATATAATCGTCACACCACAAAAAGCGAGGTGTATAAAAATTGACAAACGATCTGACTATTGAAAAAATTAACTCTTTTCATATTAATGCAAACAAAATTTCGTTGAAGAAATCATCACCAATGCGACATACCGCCCCACATATACATGACACCTGCGAAATTTACATAAACATCTCCGGAAATGTTTCTTTTATGGTTGAAAACTCCATTTATGCCATTGAACCCGGAGACATTATTATTACAAAACCCTATGAATATCATCACTGCATATACAATGACGAAACCGTTCATAATCACTACTGGCTTATGTTTTCACCCTATGAAAATCCCGATCTTTTTCACTTTATAACATCAAAAAAAAGAGGCGAAAACAATCTTATCCGCCTGCCGAAAAGCATAACGAAAAAGATTATGACCTCCTGTGATAAAATTATAAATTCGGAACATGAAAGTTCTATCATGTATCTCAGTTCATTTTTTGACATACTTTCATATGTGGAACAGGGACTTCTCAGTTACACCAAACCAAATGACAACAAACACATTCCAAAAGAACTCAATGAAGTGATTACATATGTCAACACTAATTTTGCATCAATTTCAAGTGTGAATGAACTTGTGAGCATGTTTCACATAAGTCTTTCAACCCTTGAAAGAATGTTTAAAAAATATCTTTCCATGACACCGAGAGGTTATCTTTATGATAAAAAATTCTCCAATGCCTGCAGGATGCTCAGAAACAATGCAAGCGTGACCGAGGCTTGTTTTCAGAGTGGATTTGACGACTATTCAAATTTCATTCAGAACTTTAAAAAGATATACAAGACAACTCCTTTAAAATACAAAAAGAGTCTTCAATAAAGACAGGCTGAACATGAGCGAAGGTTTTCGGCATAATTCCCACACAGTAAAACAGAGATGTGAAAATTTTTCTCAAATTCTCACATCTCTGTTTTGCTGTATATGAAATCACCCATGAATTTAGTTCGCGAGATAAAATGTATATCAAATTACGCCCGCGATATGGGTGCAGGCTCAGCCTGCTTTTTATTCTATAATAAATTCAATTTCAAAATCTTCTTTATCAACATCAAAGTCTATTGCATAGAATTTTTCAATCACTTTCTGATGATTGGGAATCTCAACCGATGAAATCCTTGCAGTTTCGTCTGTCATAATTACAAGATTTCCAAGTCTTACAGCACCCGGTGAAGTCACAGGCTCGATTTCGGTTATAAATCTTTCTTTTACTTTGTGATTTTTTTCTGATACAAAAATATCTTTAAGAATCACTCTGTCTTCTTTGATGTTAAAAGTTCTTACAAGTTTTTCAAGGTCTGTATCATATGCATCCTGAATCTCCATAGAGAAAACCTTCTCGGTAACCTCTGAAACCTCTCCGTGATACTCTTTTCCAAACTTTTGGTCACTTCCGTCTATTATGGGAACGGAATGACCGAAAGAGGAATTGTGAAATATGGTATATCTTTTCTCATTGTCAAAATTATCTTTGGTGTATTCCATAGCACCGATATCGCAGAGAATCTGATCGTCATCTGTTGCAATGATAAAACTTCCCACATCGTTGTGATTGTGTTCTTCCGCGTTGTGTCCGCACTTTGCGGCAAAAGAATACTTTCCTTTTTTGTTTATGTACCACTTCGCATCAGGAAAATATTCCATTCCTGTCTTGAATTCACAGCTATTATCTGCGTAATCTTCGGGGTTTGACCAGAAAAGTGTGCGAAGAATTAAAGAAGGTTTTGACTCAACTGTTCTTCTTCCTTTGTTGCCAATGGCAGACGGAACTTCCACACCTTTAAAGTTTGATTTAAGGTAGGAATAGAGACCTACATTTGTAAACTCTCCTCTTCTTGCGCCGTCAGAAAAACTAACTGTTATGTCTTTTCTCATTATCATCTTCTGAAGACACTGTGCCATACGGTTTATCTTTTCAGGTTTTGTGATGTCTTTTTTACCTTCCGTGAATCTTTTCAAAAGATCGGCATAGAAAATGAAAAATTCAAAACCGTAGTTCCAGTAGTTTACACCTTCCTGACAGCATCCGTCATCACCGTATCCTGAAACAAAGTTATCTATTACTTTTTCAATTCTTCCATACACCTTTTCAAAGCCTTCGGGATTAGCATACATATATGCCATGCCCACACTACCGCCGCAAACTGCCGCCCAGTTTGAAACAAGACTTTCCCACCAGTAGGTTCTTTCTTCAAAGGGTTTGAAGATTCTTATGTCAAGATAATGCGCAATAAGTTCTCTTATTCTTTCAGGAAGTTTATCTCCCAGAAGGTATTTTGTTTCTGCAAGGTAAAGGGCAGTTTCTGACGCAAAAAGGTCTATGTGAGTGTCATATTCACAAACAGGATAGCCACCCAAATGAGCAGGCAATACCCATGATATATCCGAACAAATTGACCAGACAGCCTCTGAAATAGATTTAAGATATTCATCATCTCCATACAAAATATACAGTGCCAGTGAGCACCCAAGAAATTCTCTTTTTTTGAAATATTTGGTTTCATATTCTTTTCTTGAGCCTGTCTCGAAAAAAATCATAAAATCCTTGTATGTAAGAGTGACAGGTCCCTCTTTAATAAGTTCGTCATATGTGTTTTTTATATTTTGAATGTACGGTTCATAAAAGGGGTTTGTTTTGATTTCTTCTGTCTTTTTTTGCATATTATCAAATACTGTCATTGCGGTATCACCTCAAAGATTAATATATCAAACCCACCTTTTTATGTCAATATAAAATTCCGACTTTTGCGCCATTTTCCGACTTTGTCTTGACTGGGATAACAAATTTTGATATATTAAAATTAAGATTTTTGTTCGAGGTGTTCCTATTATGAATAATCTAATTACCAAAAATGAAGAATGGATAAATTCCGTATGGGTGAAAATTGAAAAAAAGATGGAAAAGGTGGCTGTGAGAAGTTTTGATAAACTCCCATACACCACATCAGACGGCGTTCACGATGACAGGTCAAAAGATGATCCGGGCTGGTGGACAAACGGTTTCTGGGGAGGTATGATGTGGCTTATGTACCTTTCGACCAAAAACGATGTGTATATGTCAACTGCCATTCGTTCGGAAGAAAAACTTGACGAGGTTTTAAAAAACTTTTTAAGAATTGATCACGATGCCGGATTTATGTGGCACCTGACATCCGGTGCAAACTATCGCATTACAGGCGACAAAAAGGCTTTCAACACAAATATGACCGTTGCCGCAGCACTTGCTTCAAGATATAACATTGATGCAGGATACATAAGAGCGTGGAACTTTGAAAATACAGAAGGCATTTCCATTATCGACTGCATGATGAATCTTCCGCTTCTTTACTGGGCATCAGAAGAAATCGGTGACGACAGATACAAAAAAATTGCAATGGCTCACGCTGATATGGCTATAAAAGATCATATAAGACCTGATGGCTCTGTTAACCACATTGTGAGACATGATGATGACACGGGAGAAATTATTGAAATTCAGGCAGGTCAGGGATATTCTGAAACTTCCTGCTGGACAAGAGGTCTTGCCTGGGCAATTTACGGAAGTGTTATTTCATATGTGCACACAAAGGAAAAAAGATATCTTGATGCAGCGATAAAATGTGCAAACTTCTTTATTGCAAATGTTATCCGTACAGACTATCTCCCACCCATTGATTTCAGATCACCCGTTGAGCCTCTCTATTATGATTCAACTGCCGGTGCCTGTGTTGCAAGTGCGCTTTTGGAACTTGCAAAATTTGTGTCGGAAGCAGAAGCGGAAAATTACCGTGATGCATCAATCAAAATGCTTAGAGCCATTGATGAAAAATGCGCAAATTATGATGAAAATATTGACCATCTTGTGGACCTTGGTTCAGAGCGTTATCCATCACCTGAAACCACAAAAAAAGTGGTTGAGTTCCCGATTATTTATGCTGATTATTATTATATTGAAGCAATATGTAAATTAAGAGGGTTGGACTTTTTTATGTGGTAATAATTCTCTGATCTGTAAAAAAACACTTCATAAGCCGAGTGTTTGTAAGGACAGATTTTAGCAGACGGTTAAGAATACCCGTCTGCTTTTATTTTGCAGATTGACAACCGACAGTTTGCATAATTAGCAACAAATAATTGGTTGCATAAAATGTACGATAAATATATAATAAAATTATCAGAAGAAGGAGGAAAATTTATATGAGT
>SVJK01000088.1 GCA_015069015.1 Oscillospiraceae bacterium | reverse complement strand
TGCTGCTATCAAGAAAAGTATTGACGATACACTTCTTCCTCTTGTAAACGGTTCACTTGAAAAACTCAAGGACATTACCCCTGAAACAGAAGAAGTTAAAGCAATAAAGGATAAATATGTTAAGGTGATGGAAACTTATAAGACAGAACAGTGTATTGAGAAAAATTGAATGCAAAAAAATACCGGGGCACTCCGAACGGAGGCCTTTGGCATATCTAAACGACATTGGTTATGCTAAAATGATTCTTTTTCAATTTATAATTTAGCAGAAATAATTAAATCAAAACGGAAATGAAGTTGAATGATTTCAAACTCGTTTCCGTTTGTTTTTTACTGTATAGGAAATTACGCAGAATTTAGTTCGCGAGATAAGATGTATATCAAATTACGCTCGCGACTTGGGTGCAGGCTCAGTCTGCTTTTTTATAAACCTAAATTTGCTTACAACATAAAATATGGGTCCCACCTGCCTGTATGACATAAAATTCAGGATTTTTGTGTAAAACCTGTGAAAAAATTGACAAAAATGCGTTATCGTGGTATCATTAATAAAATGTAAATTCATAAAAATAAAGGCAGGATAAACTATGAAAACAGTAATGCTTGTGTTCGGAACACGTCCTGAGGCAATAAAAATGTGTCCTCTGGTTAATGAACTTAAAACAAGAGAAAATATAAAAACAGTTGTGTGCGTTACAGGTCAGCACCGTCAGATGCTCGATCAGGTTCTTGAAGTTTTTGATGTTGTGCCTGATTATGATTTGTCAATTATGAAAGACAAACAGACACTTTTTGACATCACAACAAATATCCTGAACGGAATAGGAGAGGTTTTGGATGAAGTAAAACCCGACGTGGTTCTTGTTCACGGCGACACTTCAACAACTTTTGTAACAGCCCTTGCCTGCTTCTACAAGCAGATTCCCGTTGGCCACGTTGAGGCAGGTCTCAGAACATATAACATCTATAGCCCATACCCGGAAGAATTTAACCGTCAGGCAGTTTCCATAATTTCAAAATATAACTTTGCTCCGACTCTTCTTTCAAAGGAAAATCTTTTGAAAGAAGGAAAAAGCGAAGAATCAATTTTTGTAACAGGCAACACCGCAATAGATGCTCTGAAAACCACCGTAAAATCGGATTATAGCCACCCTGAACTTGAATGGGCATCAGATTCAAGACTCATAATGATAACCGCTCACAGAAGAGAAAATCTTGGTGAGCCTATGCACAATATGTTCAGAGCCATAAGAAGAGTTATGGACGACCATCCCGATGTTAAAGCAATATATCCAATCCACATGAACCCTGTTGTACGTGCAGCCGCCGACGAAGAACTTGGTGGCTGTGACAGAATTCACATCATTGAACCTTTAGAAGTAATAGATTTTCATAATTTTCTTTCAAAGAGTTATATGATTTTAACAGATTCAGGCGGAATTCAGGAAGAAGCACCATCTCTTGGAAAACCTGTTCTTGTAATGAGAGACACAACAGAACGTCCCGAAGGTATAAAAGCAGGCACTTTGAAACTTGTGGGAACAGATGAAGATGTTATCTATGAAAACTTTAAACTTCTTCTTGATGACAAAAATGCATATGACGCAATGAGTAAGGCAAGCAATCCCTACGGTGACGGTTTTGCTTCAAAGAGAATAGCGGATATACTTGAAAAAGATTAATAAATTAATAAAATGCGGCGTTCAATAATTCATCACGAACTATCGAACGTCGCATTTTGGTATTATCGCTAAAACAAAGATGACTTATATTCTGACGGTGTCATTCCGGTAAATTCTCTGAACTGTCTTGTGAAATATGCAGGAGATACAAAACCGAGATAATCAGAGATTTCCTGAACAGTCATATTTTCATATTCAAGACACAATTTGGCATTTTCAATTTTACTTTTTATCCTGAACTTAACAGGACTCATTCCTGAATATTCTTTAAAAAGTTTCCTGAAATAAATTTCACTCACATTGCAAAGGGCTGCTATTTCTCCAACCGAAAGTTTTTGCTCTGTGTCATGCTCAAGATAATTTATTCCCTCTGAAATCCTTTCAAATTTTTCTCCCTTAAGGCTTTTTCTTCTGGATTTTTCGCTGAGTGCAGATAAAATTTCGTAAAGGGCAGATTTCATTTTCGACGGACGTCTTACAGCTGATTCGCTATAATTTGCAACTCTCAAAAAATGAGGAGTGCAATATGAGCCCAGATTATGAATGATTGAAAGTTTATTGTCAAGAGCAAAGGATTTTCCGTTTTCGTCATATAAAAAGAAGTTAATTTTTATGGTGTGAGGATTAACGTCTTCAAAATCAAAAAAACGGACTGAATATTCATAGTCAATCGGGGCATAGACAATATCCCCCGATTTGGCAATAACCTTGGTTTTGTCAGGCAAGGTATATTCTCCTTTGCATCCGCAAAAACAAAGGAAAACATTTTTTTCCTTTGGATGCCCCATGCATGAATAGGATTGTTTTTCTTTCCAGAATTGCTTTACAGCGTTTACAACCTCTATTGAATAATTATAATCATAAAGTTTCTCGGTTGAAATAATTCTCATATAAATTCGCCCCCTTGTCGGCACTTTTATTATATTATGATATGAATGAACTGTCAAGAAAAGTATCGAAAAGTTATATATTTATATCATATATTGCATTGAAATGGCATTGTGAGTGTGATATTATGAACTTGTAAAGGAAAAGTTTAAAAAGACAAAACAAATATAAAAAAGGAGAGAGGAAAAGTGACAGATTTTTTATTTGATGTAATTGCCACCGAACTTGAAGACGCAGTCGGAAAAGAAAATTGTTCAACAAGAACAATTGACAAGATTTCACATAGTGTGGACTTTTTCTGGCTTTCAAGAATGTGGGTAGACAGAGGTCTGAGAATGCCTGAGGGCGATTTCATAGTTGCACCCAAGGATGCAAAAGAGGTTTCGGCGGTACTTAAAATTGCAAATTACTACAAAATCCCCGTAACAACATGGGGAGGCGGTGGCGGTAGCCAGGGCGGTGCGCTTCCTGTTTGCGGAGGTATTGTTCTGGATACCAAAAGAATGAACAAGATTTATGATGTTAATGAACAGGGAATGTACATAGAATGTGGCACAGGTGCAATTTACAAGCACATTGAATGGGCTGCCAATGAAAGAGGATATGCAACAATGCACTATCCCTCATCTCTCACATGTTCAACCGTCGGCGGATTCCTTGCCCACAGAGGTATTGGTGTATCATCAACCAAATATGGCAAAATTGATGATATGGTACTTCAGATGGAAGTTGTTCTTCCCAATGGTGACATCATCGAAACATCACCTGCTCCAAAACATGCGGCAGGTCCTGACCTCAATCAGATTTTCATCGGATCTGAGGGAACACTTGGTGTTATGACAAAGGCGCAAATGAGAATATACGCTCAGCCCGAATCACGTCAGTTCAGAGGATTTTTGTTCCACAACATGACAGATGCATTTAATGCAGGCAGAGAAATTTTACAAAAATTCAAACCCTCTGTAATGAGACTCTATGACGAGGCAGAAACTGCATCTTTAATAAAGAAAATTGTCGGTGTTGAAAAGAAAGGTGCATTTATGAACATTGCCGTTGAAGGCGTGAAAGAAATTGCAGACCTCGAAATGAAAATTCTTCTCGACACTTTCAATAAATACGGTGCAGAGGATTTAGGCTCAGAATATGGCGAAAAATGGTGGAAAGAAAAAATAACATTCTTCTATCCCGGACATATGATGGATATTCCTCAGTGCTTTGGTACAATGGATACAATTGCTCCTTATGACAAGATTGAAAAAATTTACTGGGAAATGAAAAAAGCCATTGAAGGCAATTTCCCACAGGCAAGATTCATTGCTCACTTCTCTCACTGGTATGATTGGGGATGTATGATTTACGACAGATTCATTGTTGACGGTGAACACGTTCCCCAGGATCCTCACGAAGCCTTCAGACTTCATCAGGAAATCTGGAACTGCGGTGTAAGAACTGCCCTTGCAAACGGTGGCGTGGTAAATGACCATCACGGTGTCGGCATAAAACTTGGCAGACTTATGAAGGAACAGTATGGACCTGCTATGCAGGTGTTTGAAGGAATTAAAAAGCAACTTGATCCCAACGGAATCATGAATCCGTTCAAACTTGGTCTGTAAGGAGGAAGAAAAAATGGAATTTACACCAAAATCAAAACAACATATAGATTCATGTCGCTTTTGCTGGATGTGTCACCACGTTTGTCCCATCGGAAACGCAACAGGACAGGAAAGAAACACAGCAAGAGGCAGAGCCCTCGGACTTTCTCTTGTGATGAGAGATTCTATCGAATATTCTGATGATATTATAAACAATGTTTACGAATGTTCACTTTGCGGCGGTTGTATGACAGATTGTGTAACAGGCTGGGATCCTGTTATGTTCACAAAAGAGGCACGCCTT
>SVJK01000087.1 GCA_015069015.1 Oscillospiraceae bacterium | reverse complement strand
TCCGTTAACTACGGCAAAGAGTGTATCGTCGCTGCCTTTTTTAACATTGATACCGGGATGGATTTTGGTACCTCTCTGTCTAACAAGAATGTTTCCTGAAAGAACATACTGTCCGTCGCCTTTTTTCACACCAAGTCTTTTGGACTCACTGTCACGACCGTTTTTGGTACTACCCATACCTTTTTTATGAGCAAAAAGTTGTATGTTTAAAGTAAACATCTACTACACCTCCAATTCGGTAACCTTGACATGTGCAGGATATTGAGTTTCGAGTTCTTTTATAAAAGAATAAAAACTTTCAGTGAGAACACTCACCTTGTCCTGCTCACATTCTGTAATGTCATCGGGAAGAACAAAGAATAAATAGCCGTCTCCCGTTTCATATCCAATCTTTACACCAACAACATTTTCTATTCCGTTTAAAACAGCAAATGCAACTGATGAAGCGGATGCACAAACAATATCATCACCCTCAGAATAGTCTGCATGACCATTCATTTCGAGTTTTACAATATTGCCTTTTTTTCTGAAAATATCAACCTTAATCATAATTATGCGTTAATCTTTTCAATCTGAACTTTTGTGTAAGGCTGTCTGTGGCCCTGTTTTGTTTTTTCGCCTTTTTTGGGCTTATACTTGAAAACGATAATCTTCTTTGACTTTCCGTTTGCAACAACCTTTGCATCAACGCTTGCGCCTTCAACAACAGGTGTACCGATAACGGTGTTTTCACCGCCGATTGCAAGTACTTTGTCAAATTTTACTGAATCGCCTTCTGCGGCATCAAGTTTCTCGATGAAAAGAACATCACCTTCTGAAACTTTGTACTGTTTACCGCCTGTAACAATAACTGCGTACATAGTTTGAGCACCTCCCTCATCCAATCTCGCCAAAGTCAGGTATTGACCATAAATGCGTCAAGTTTTCGACCATCTCTGAGCGGTTACCGTAAAATTATAGCATAAAAAGACTGATATGTCAACATATTTTTCCAAAGTATTTTTGCTTAAATTTTTCATTTTATATTGACAAACACTCATGAGTGTTGTATACTGACTGTATTAATACACTTAGTACAGTTTGGAGGTGAGTCAATGATACAGATAAACCATAAGGACTCAAGGAGTCTTCACATACAGATAGAAGACGGAATAAAAGATCTTATTATAAATAAGGTTTTGGCGGAAAACCAGCAATTGCCGTCGGTAAGAGAATTGTCAATTGAACTGACAGTCAATCCCAACACCGTCCAGAGAGCATACAGAGAACTTGAACAAAGCGGTTTTATATACAGCATAAGAGGAAAAGGTAATTTTGTGTCCCCTGTCCAAGATGTGGCAGACGAGAAAAAAATCAGCGAGTTGTATGATTCTTTTGAATCTGTTGTTAAATCTCTTTTTTTTCTTGGGGAAGACGAAGAGAAAATTATTTCTTTCATTAAGAATATAAAGGAGGAATCCAAATGATTAAAGTTTCAGATGTAACTAAACATTTCGATAAATTTGAGGTTTTATCCTCACTTTCCATGCACGTCAGAAAAGGAACTGTCTATGGACTTATCGGGCCTAACGGTGCAGGTAAAACGACCCTTATCAACCACATTAACGGTGTTTTAAAACCGGAAAGCGGTAAAATCAACGTCTGCGGAGAAAACGTTTACGAAAACGAAGACGTAAAAAAGAAAGTTTTAAACATTGCTGACGACTGGTTTTACTTCGGAGGATATACAATAAAACAAATGGCTTCATTTTATAAAGATATGTATCCTGATTTTTCAAAGGAAAGATATGAAAATTTGAAGCAAGTGTTTTGTCTTGATGAAAAAAGACAAATCAGAAAACTTTCCAAGGGACAGAAAAAACAGGTGGCATTCTGGCTTTGTTTGTCTTGTATGCCCGATGTTCTGATTCTTGATGAACCTCTCGACGGTCTTGATCCTGTAATGAGAAAACAGGTTCTCAACCTTGTTATTGCAGATGTTGCAGACAGAGAACTGACGGTTTTAGTATCATCTCACAACCTAAGAGAACTTGAAGACATTTGTGACTGGGTTGGAATTATTCATCAGGGAAAAATCATTATTGAAAAGCCCCTTGATGATATAAAGGGTGATATTTGTAAATATCAGGTTTCTTTTAAAGAAGGCGGCGAAAAGATTATTGAATCCATGAGTGGTGTTTTGCACTCATCAAAAACAGGTTCGGTTTACAATCTTATTATAAAAGGAAATCCGGATTACATATATGACACGCTAAAAAGCGCTGAACCGGTGCTTCTTGAAAGAATTGGTCTTACACTTGAGGAAGTGTTTATCTATGAATTAGGAGGACTTGGATATGATTTCAAAAACATCATTTTTTAATAAAGCAATATACAAATCTACTCTGAAACGATTTTTATGGGGATCTGTTTTATATTTTGCAATACTTTTTGTCTACGTTATATTAAATGCAATTCCTGCAAATGAATACTATAATTACAATTCAATCTATCATGCAAATGTGCCTCTTTTACTTTCCCCTTCTTACATTATATTTCCTGTACTTCTTGCAATAATTGTGCCGACAGTTGTTTCTCTTCTTGCATTCAGATTTATCCACTCGAAAAAACAGGTTGTTTTTATACACTCCTGCCCTGTTTCAAGAAGGTCAAACTATGTTTCAACAATCCTTGCTTGTCTTACACTAATGATTATTCCTCTCATTGCAATAAGTCTTATATGTCTTTCATACTTTAATTTTTCGGACTGTATGATATGGCTTGGAATCAATGCATTTATAATTTTCATTATGTTTTCTGTATCGGTTTTCTCCTCAGTCATTACAGGGAACACTTTCGCATCAATTGTCATAAATGTTATTATTCACGCATTTATCCCTATTATAGTTGCATCATTTGAACTTATGGCAGAAGGTTTTCTGTGGGGGTTTTCATCAAACAGCGAACTCTGGAATTTCATTTCCGAGAATAATTTTGTTGTTGCGTCATTCGGACTGGCAAACAATTATTTTAGAGAATACTTTGTATTGTGGGACTATTTAAAATTTTCTTTTGCATCCCTTTTAATATATGGTTTTTCCTGCTATATATACATTAAAAGAAGATCAGAGACTGCAACAGACGTTGCAGGATTCAAAGTTTTAAACCATATATTCAAGTATCTCGTTGTGTTCCTTCTTTCACTTATCCCATTTGCATTATTCTTTAATCTTATCGAGGAAAGCCTGCCGGCGTTTATTACAATTCTTATAGTATTCAGCGCAATTTCATATTTTGGAATTGAAATGGTTCTTAAAAAGACTATATCGGTTTTTAAATCCTACAAAGGATATCTGCTATTTTGCATATGTTTCGGTGCCATAATTTCTCTTTTTGCATTCACTTCATTTTTCGGATACGAAACAAGAATACCTGATGAACAAAACATTTCCAAAATAGCAATATATGATTATTATACGGACTCAGAACCATACACAGAAAATGAATCAATTATAGCAAAAGGTCTGGAACTTCATCATAAAATGGTTTATGAAATAATCGCACCTTTACATGATGATTACCATACAAGAATTCATATAAAATATAAACTTAAAAACGGAAAAGAAATCTCAAGAGCATATCGTGTAAGTTTTGAACAATCACAGGAAATCATGTCGGAATTATACGAAAATCAGGAATATAAGAGACTTAGCCGTTGTGAATTTACGGACAATGAACGGATTACCAAAATCGAACTTGACGGAGAAAGAACCATTACTGAAAAAGATGAGTTCCTTGAAGTTATAAGAGATGATGTTCTTAATATGAATTACGAAGAATTAACCACCAATGAAAACGAATATAATCATTATGTTGAAATCACATACATATGCAATGATTCAGACGGTGAATATTCAAGAACAAATTATGTTCCATTAAAAACCGATCACATAAAAACCATTGAATGGCTGAGGGAAAATGGATACATTTTGGTAAGTCAACTTACACAATCAAAACTAATTGATTAGTATAAAAACCTCTCAAAGCACTACGGCTCTGAGAGGTTTTTTACTGTATAGGAAATTACGCAGAATTTAGTTCGCGAGATAAGATGTATATCAAATTACGCTCGCGACTTGGGTGCAGGCTCAGCCTGCTTTTTTATATCTGGTTATTATATACGCTATATTATAACTGAGGACCTGCTGCAACAAGTGCTTTACCTGCATCGTTGCCTGTATATTTATCAAAGTTTTTGATGAATCTTGCAGAAAGGTCTTTTGCTTTTTCTTCCCATTCTTTGCTGTCAGCGTAGGTGTCTCTGGGATCAAGGATTCCTGTGTCAACACCGGGAAGCTCGGTGGGAACAGCAAGATTGAAGTATGGAATTGTTTTGGTGTCAGCTTTGAGGATTGAACCATCAAGAATTGCATCTATGATACCACGGGTATCTTTGATGGAAATACGTTTGCCTGTGCCGTTCCAACCTGTGT
>SVJK01000018.1 GCA_015069015.1 Oscillospiraceae bacterium | reverse complement strand
CAAGCGGCTATCTCTGTTTGCTATGCAATTCTTTACTTTGATACTTTATTAAATTTTTTCATTTTTCCTATTGACTTTATTTAGCAGGTTTCCTATACAGTAAAAAAGACTTGCCGGATTTTTGATTTGGCAAGTCTTTTTGTATGATAACTTTTAAGTAAAAACCATTGATTATATTGATGTGCAATTTTTTTGAATGCTTTGGCTTTCCCTATCATTCCACAGGGAGTTTAATACAAGACTTCTCAAGGTTAACAGTGTTTCTCGCAACCTTTGCAGTTGTCATTTCGCTGTAGAGTCCTTTTTGATTTGTATGTCTCACATAGTGTTCATTGTTGGCAGAAGAAATGTCAATTCTGAGTCTTTCGCCTTTTTTTACAAGAAATGCGTGTTCATCAAAGGAAAAATCAAGGTTAACATATGAATTTGGCATATAATCTCCAAGTTGATAGCACAAAGATGTGATATCATCCCTGAGACCGTAATCCCCTTTTTCTTTTTCAATGCTTAGGCGCATATAAAAGCAGGTGTCCTCACAGTCTGATTTCACATTCAAAACACCTTTCATTTTTCCTTTTACAAACACATCTTTTTCAAAGGGGGATGTGTATATTGAAATAATATCGTGTCTTGAATTTGGCTTATCCTGAAATTCTGCTCCGCCAAAGTTTGCACAAAGTCCGCCTTTGAATTTGGGGGCATCATATGGATTGTATACATATGAAACTTCTTTTTCGCCAAGTTTTATTTCCATTGAACTTTTTGCATCATAAAAATCATCTGTTGTCCATTTATTTTCAAAAAGTCTGTAGTAAGTGATCTTCCCTTGCTCAAATGGTGATTTTTCTCTTTTTTGACGTATATAATCAAACCAGTCGGTTATATAGTCTTCGCCAAATGCTTCGGTGCGTTTTCCATTTTCAAACTCCATCGAATTTTCCCACACACAGCCGTCTGAGTGGTCATAGGGGGACACAACAAGAGCGGAATTCTTTTTTGTGTCCTCGCTCATTTTGTTCCACATATCAAAAATACCGCCTGTGTATATGTCATAAAAGCCTGTGGTGAAAAGAATGGGAAATTTCACATTGTCCGTTGCACCCCTTGCATCGGTACCGCCGTTGTGTGTTTGCCAGAAAGGATCGGTCTTTTTGGGGGATTTGAGCATGTCGTCAAAGTCTTCAATGTTTTCGCCAAAGACAATGGACGTGAAATCCTTTAAGGGGAGAGTGTCAAATGTGGAACTTGCAAAATTTCTGGTAAATTTTTCCCTTTGTTTGTATTCAATTACATACCAGTTTCCGTGAAGTCCTCTTTTCAAAAATCCGTTACGGTAGCAGATGTTGTATCTTTCATAGTCCTGAACGCTGAAAACAGCACCCTTTATGTCATCTCCGAAGGGTGCTGACACATACCACACAGATGTAAGGTAACTTTGTCCCCAAAGATAAATCTCACCGTCATAAAAGTCCTGTTTTCTAATCCAGTCAAGAAAATTGATGGAGTCGTTTCTCTCGTTTATGTAGGGGATACACACGCCTTCGCTTTTTCCGTTTCCGCGGCATTGCTGATATACAACAGCATATCCTTTTTTAAGATAATTCTTGTGTTTGTCAAGGCGTTCAACAATTATATCGTCTTCATCTTTGTCAATGCAACCGTTCACATAAGGATCTCTTATGGCAACTATCGGAAACTTTTTTTCTCCTCTTTCAGGGAGCATCACAACAGTAAAAAGGTTGCATCCCGAAGAATTTACATATTCATAATAAACTTTATAATCAGCCATGGCATTTTCCTCATTTCCAAAAGGTATTTACATAGTGATTATATGTCAGTAAAATATAGATGTCAAGTTACAGATACAGTATAAAATATGTCCTTTTTTTACTTTTTTCTGTATCCAAGATAATATTTTAAAGGAATATACCCAAGGCATACAATAATTATCAGTCCACAAAATCCAAGCAGACACCAGAACACCGTCTCCCAGCCAAATCCGTCTGCAATGCTTCCCAGGGCAAAGGAACTCAGGGCACTTCCCACATAGCAAAAGCCATTGAGAATTCCTGCAAAAAGTCCTGAGTTAAGTTTTCCTCTCATGAATATGGGGAATATGCTTGTGATGAGGCTGTTAAGGCTTGATGCGAGAAAATTCACGGTCACAAGACAAATGAGCATAATGATAACCTGTTTTATCCTGATGCTTCCGATGATAACTCCCACAAAAGTAAACACTACCATAAAAATTATCCCGCAATGAATTATGTAGTCAGGGATTCTCTTGTGTACTTTCAGGGAAAAAAGGTTTCCGAACACTGCAACAACAGGCAAAAAGACCGTAAGAAGAATGGATATTGAATCGGACATTTTGTATTCATCCTTTAATATTGAAGGAACCCATGTTGTAAGACCGTCTTTTATGAGGTTAACCCCGATTGCGCAAAAACAAAGGACGCATATCATCAGATAGAGAGTCTGCTTTTCGCTTTTTTGGTGTTCTCTCTCTTCTTCACCCAAAGATTCAGATGTCTTTTCAGATGTTTCCTCAGGCAAATCGTCTCTTTTGAGATTTTTTGTTTTTGAGTAGGAGGCAAGCCAGAAAAGTGAAACTGCAAGACCTGAAAAGGCCGGGGTATAAAAGGCAAGTTTAAAATGGTTAAAATGGGCATAAACAGATGAAAGGGCATATATCACCAATGTTCCCGTGGCAACAGTTGTTCCCATTGCTATGCTTGATTTTGTAAGGTGTTTTTTGGGAAGTTTTTCAGAGATGTTTCTTATGAGAGTCGGCCACAGAACCGAAAGTGCAAATCCATTTATCATCCACAGCCATTTTATAAGGGTGAAACTTTTTGTGGTTGCAATAATGAAATTTATGACTGCAGAGGATGAAAGGCCAAAAAATATCATCCATTTTATATTATACTTTTTGCAAAGAAGTCCGTTTACCACCTGACCTATGCCGTAGGCAAAAAAGAAAAGTGTGGGTGCAATTCCCGCCTCTGCTTTTGTTACGCCGTAAAAATCTATAATCTGTGTTATGTTTGCAGAATAGTTAACCTTTCCAAGGTATGACACGGAATATACAAGCCAGCACAAAAATATTAAAAATCCGCCGGTGTCGGATTGTTTTTCCCGGCAACTGCCTTTAATCATTTTTCTTTTGCACCGCCTTTATAAATCAGGAAACCGTTTTCGGTATATATTTTTTCAAGTTCTGAAGACAATTCTCCGTCTGTTATATACTGATATTCCTTTTTCATATCGTCAATTTTGATGAGAGCCTTTTTTTCAAATTTTCCGCTGTCGGCAAGGACATAGACCATATCTGCAGAACTTATGGCTTTTTGCTGAACCTGACAAAATTCTTCGTGATATCCGC
This sequence comes from Oscillospiraceae bacterium, assembly GCA_015069015.1. Lineage (GTDB taxonomy): Bacteria > Bacillota > Clostridia > UMGS1810 > UMGS1810 > RGIG1828. The sequence continues at coordinate 31,744 of SVJK01000018.1, read as the reverse complement.
AGATGCCGTGTCCGATGGAAAGTGATGTCGGAAATATAAAAGCTTTTTGCACGTTCAATCTTTCTATGGCATCCATAACAAGACTTCCGTAAAAAGTATTTTCGGTTTTGTTGAAATGCCCTGCACACAAAATCACTTTGAAGTTTTCGTGATAGCAAAGAATGTTGAACACGTCAGATGAATAGGTTACCACAGTAAGATTTGAAAAATTTTCTTTTAGGCACTGGGCAAAATGAATTGCGGTGCTTCCTGCATCAACAAAAATTATGTCATTTTCATTTACAAAGGAAATGGCATTTTTTGAAAGTTCGATTTTCTCTTCCACAAATTCCTTGTTACGTTGTTTCAGTTCAAATGCTTTTGCCATTGGAGAGTTTTCAACTGCTCCTCCGTGAACTCTTCTGAGAAGTCCCCCTTTTTCCATGGAAAGAAGGTCTCTTCTTATGGTTTCAACGGAAACACAAAACTTTTCCACAAGATTTGTTGTGGTTACCGCACCGTATTTTTTGATGTATTCATATATGATTTTTTGTCTTTCATCAGCAAACATTTGTAATCGCCTCCACATTTTCCACACATATCCACACTATAGCACATAAATCCACACACGTCAACATAAATACAACACAAAAATGTGATATGTTTCCAAAGATTTTTGGGCAGGTTTAAAAATACATATGAAAATCAGTTCAGAGTTTTACCAAAATTATATAAATGTCTCTTAAAACTTGTTTGTGACTGTTTTAAGGCATAGCAAAGGGCAATGGAGTAAATTTCCATTGCCCTATTAACAACTGTGCCTTTTCAACACAAAATCTTGCATAAAGTGGAGTACAAAAGGAGTAATTTGGAGTACCAAAACCTCCGAAAGTGCCTATTTTATGCGGTTTATTTATCAATCGACTTCTACGACTCCGCTCGAAACGCTTTATTTACACAAAGGATGAGTTTCTCGCTTCGCATGCATTCGACCTCTCCCGCTCGCAGCACACCCGTGTGCCTTAATGCTCGCTGACGACTCATTTCGTTTGCTTTGCAAACTTATTTGTCGGAGAGTGTCTTCATTGTCGGGAACAAAAGCACGTCTCTTATTGCCGCAGAATCTGTAAGGAGCATACACATTCTGTCAATACCAAATCCGATACCGCCCGTGGGAGGCATACCGATTTCAAGAGCTCTCATAAAGTCTTCATCGGTTGTGTTTGCTTCTTCATCACCGAGGGCAAGAAGTTCTTCCTGTGCTTTGAATCTTTCTCTCTGATCAATCGGATCATTAAGTTCTGAATATGCGTTTGCCATTTCCCACCCGTTCATAAAGAACTCGAAACGTTCAACATAGTCAGGATTTGTGGGTTTTTTCTTTGTGAGTGGTGAAATCTCAACGGGATGATCCATAACAAATGTGGGCTGGAGAAGATGTTCTTCAACAAATTCTTCAAAGAAGAGGTTTAATATGTCACCTTTTTTGTGGTGATCTTCAAATTCAACGTGATGTTCTTTTGCAGCCGCACGTGCTTCTTCAACTGAATTGATTTCGTTAAAGTCAACACCTGCATATTTTTTAACAGCGTCAACCATGGTGATTCTTTCAAAGGGTTTTCCAAGATCCATTTCAATGCCGTTATATACAATTTTTGTTGTGCCTAAAACTTCCATTGCCACATGGCGATAGAGATTTTCCGTAAGATCCATCATGCCGTGATAGTCTGTGTATGCCTGATAGAGTTCCATAAGAGTGAACTCAGGGTTGTGACGGGTGTCAAGTCCTTCATTTCTGAAAACTCGTCCGATTTCATAAACTCTCTCTAAACCGCCGACAATGAGACGTTTGAGATAGAGTTCAAGAGAAATACGGAGTTTAAAATCTTCATCAAGTGCATTGAAATGAGTTTCAAAAGGTCTTGCTGCAGCACCGCCGGCATTTGCAACAAGCATGGGAGTTTCAACTTCCAAAAATCCTTCGCCGTCAAGATATCTTCTTATGGAAGAGATGATTTTTGAACGTTTGATGAATGTGTCTTTTACATCTTCATTCATGATAAGGTCAACATATCTCTGACGATAACGAAGATCAGTGTTTGTCATTCCGTGGAATTTTTCAGGAAGAGGCTGAAGAGATTTTGAAAGAAGAGTAACAGAATTTACTCTGATTGAAATCTCACCTGTCTGAGTTGTGAAAACTTCACCCTCTGCACCGACAATGTCACCGATGTCAAGTTTTTTGAAACGGTTATATTCATCTTCACCTAAGATATCTTTTTTTACAAAAAGCTGAATCTGACCTGTCATATCAGAAACATGCAGAAATCCTACCTTACCCATTCCGCGTTTTGACATGATACGACCTGCAACAACAACATTTTTGCCGTCTAATGCCGAAACCTTTGCCATAATTTTCTCAGGCACATCGCTTCCGCGTTTTGTGATTTCTCTTTCTTCTTCAGTATAGTCATCTTTTACCTGAGATGCAGTGTGGGTTCTTGAAAATTTGGTAATTTCAAAAGGATCCTTACCTGCATCCTGAAGTTCTTTAAGTTTGTCTCTGCGTACCTGAAGGATTTCGCTGAGATCTGTTTGTTCAATGTTTACATTTGTCTGTTCACTCATGGGTGAAGTTCCTCCCATCTTTATGTTTGTAAAAAATTATTTTGAAATTTCAAGTATTTTAAGTTCAAAAACTCCTCCGGGAGTTTCGATTGACACAACATCGCCGACTTTTTTGCCTATAAGTGCTCTGCCTATGGGAGATTCATCGGAAATCTTGTTGGAGTCCGGGTCTGCCTCTGTGGAACCTACGATTGTGTAGATTTCTTCCTCTTCAAAGTCTTCATCATAAACCTTAACTTTTGAGCAAATGCCCACAACATCAGTTCCGATGTCATCAACATCTACAACAACTGCATTTTTCAGCATTTCTTCAATTTTGGAAATTCTTTCCTCCATTGTTGCCTGAGCATCTTTTGCAGCATCATATTCTGCATTTTCGGAAAGGTCGCCAAATCCTCTTGCAATTTTGATTTTTTCAGCGATTTCTTTTCTTCCGGTAACCTTGAGATATTCAAGTTCGTCCTCTAATTTTTTGAGTCCGTCCGGAGTGAGTACTATCTGTTTTGCCATAATTTATAACCATTGCCTTTCTGCCCAATTTTTATGAAATAAATGAAGTCCTTATCCATTGGGCAAGATAAGGCAAGATATTGTCATTCTAAATATTATATCACAAAAAACAAACTTGTCAAGTCCTGCCAAACACCTTTGGAGGTGAGTCTTGGAATCTTTGGATTTCAACTTGTGATACTATACCTAAAATATTCACATTACACTTGATTTATTCACATCAAAAGAGTATAATTTACAAAAAGATGTGTATGGAATATACCACGGGAATAGACCTGGAAGACATCAAGCAGGCAAACCCAAGTATTGAGTGACTTTGTGGTAATCAAGTGTTCAGAACCATTTTAAAAAGAGTGAAAAGCAGTCGTTTACGAAAACATGAAAAATGTCAATGCTGAAGCAAAAGAATATTATGAAATAAAAAAGTTGAGGTCTAAACTGAGGAGGACAATATGAATACAAATACCCCAAAGATACTTTTGATAGGAGATTCAATAAGGCTCGGATATGATGCTCTTGTGAAAGAAGCATACAAAAATCAGGCACAAGTGCTTTTCCCTGATGACAACTGCCGTTTTTCCACATATGTTCTTCGAAATCTTCACGAATGGGCACAAGGACTCGGATGCACAGAGGATCTGGCGTGTATTCATTGGAATGTTGGTGCCTGGGACACTTTGACTTTGTTTGATGACGGTCCTCTTGTGCCACTTTCGGCATATGAGGAATGTATGGAAAGAATATGTAAGCGTATTGACTTGCTTTTTCCAAGTGCAAAAAAGATTTTTGCAACAACAACTCCCATGGCAGAGCATCTTTTTGACAACCCGAAAGTTATGATGAGATACAATTCGGACATAGAAAAATTTAATGATATTGCAATTTCTGTTGTAAAAAAATACGGTCATGAGATAAATGACCTTTACGCGCTTATGAGTTGTCAAAAAGAGGACTATCATTCAGACACAAGCCACTACTATACAAAAACAGGAGCACAAATAATCACAAAAAAAGTATGCAATGAGATAGACCGTGCCATCGGAACAGAAGCAGGCAATATAGATTTTGATATGTGGTTTGACAAAACCGATTGCTATGAGGGAGGAGCATGGCTTGAGAAAAGAGCGCAGGTTATAAAACAGAGGGCGCAAACTCTCGGAGTGTAATATACATTCCAAAGTCATCCATGATAGCAAAAAAGCAGACTGAACTTTCTCCCTTGTCGCGGGCATAGTTTCGTTAACATCAGATCCGGCAAACGTTTTTTACGAAATTTCCTATACACCAAAAAGAACCCCTCACCGTTTTAGTTACATCTGCAATTAAAACGGTGAGGGTTATTTATGCTATGAAAGGTTATATTTCTCTTCTGCCCTCTATGGCTTTTGCAAGGGTAACCTGATCTGCATATTCAAGGTCTCCGCCAACAGGGATGCCGTAAGCAATTCTTGTGACCTTTATGTCAAAGGGTTTTAAAAGCCTTGAAATATACATTGTGGTTGCTTCCCCTTCAATACTTGGGCTGATTGCCATTATGACCTCTTTAACTTCTCCGTCTGAAATTCTTCCAAGAAGTTCTTTTATCTTTATATCTTCCGGGCCGACAGAATCCATGGGCGAAATGCAACCGTGTAAAACGTGATATGTTCCATAATACTCCCTTGTTTTTTCTAAAGCGACAACATCTTTTGGTTGTTCTACAACGCATATTACAGATGAATCCCTTTTTGGATTTGAACAGATTTCGCAAGGGTCTGATTCTGTTGTATTCTGACAAACTGAGCAATACCCTATTTTTTCCTTGGCACTTTTAATGGTGTTTACCATTTCCTCCACTTCTTCATCTGACATTGCCAAAATGTGGTATGCCATACGGACTGCACTCTTACTGCCCACTCCGGGCATTTTTCTGAAAACATCTATAAGTTTTGAAAAACTTTGTGTATAAAGCATTTTTTACCTCTTATTCTTCCACATCAGGTGGCGGCGTGTTCATATTTTCTTCAAGGTGAGAAACAATATTCATATAAAACTCATTGGTATGGTCTTTGAAATATGCACATATCTTTTTTGCTCTTTCCTTTGATCCGGCGTACATTTCAAAATCAAGAAGTTTGACATTTTCTTCTTTTATTCCGCATACAACCTTATATTCATTTTCGTTTATGGGAATATAGTCTGCATAAATTTTATTCTGATCGCTTTTGTCATTGTTGACAAGTTTTGCCGCATTTTCCACCTTTTCTCTCACACTTGCCGGAATCCTTTTGGCAAAATATTCGCAGGTTTCCTCACCAAGGGTTGTTATGGAATATATATTTTCTCCCGAAACCACAGATTCTTTCACACTTCCCATTTCAAGAAGTGCTTCAAGATATTCCTGAAGTTCAAAATACTGTACATCTGCAGATGAGGATACCACCTGACTGAGTGTTGGATAGTTGGGACTCATTTTAAGATTGTGAAGTGAATACAAAATGACAAGTTTTGTTTCATAGTCATCGAGTTTGTACAAATGATACATCTCATCTTCTCCTTTCAGGTACTTTCCGCATAGCAAAAAACAGGCGTAGTGCTCCAATAAACACTACGCCTTTGCAGCCATTTGTTTATTTAACAATATAAGGCGCAAGTTCTGCCTCGATAGACTGTGTGTCTTCTGAGTGAAGCTGAACTTTTATGGGTTTTGTAAGGTCAAGGCTGAAAATACCCATAATTGATTTTGCATCTACAACATATCTGTCGGAAATTAAATCAATATCAAAGTCATATTTTCCCACAATGTTTACAAAATTCTTAACATCGCCTATGGAACTGATCTGTACATCAAATGTTTTCATAATAATTTCCTCCTGTGACTTCATTATTTATATGTATGCTAAGTACACATCTATAATACAACTAAAATCCCCTTGTGTCAAGTGAGTTGAGGGGGCACTTGAAAATATTTGTAAAATGTGTATAATATAAACTATGATAAGAATGAGGAGTTATACATATGAAATCTGTGTCTTTTTGTACTCTCGGGTGCAAAGTCAATCAATATGAAACAGAAGCCATGATCACTCTTTTTAAAGAAAGAGGATATGAAATAAAATCTTTTGAGGATCTTTGCGACATATATGTTATAAACACCTGCACCGTAACAGGTACAGGCGAGCGAAAATCAAGACAAATGATAGGAAGAGCCCACAAGAAAAATCCCAATGCTCTCATTTGTGTTGCGGGATGCTACAGCCAGGTTTCACCCGAAGATGTGAAAAAACTTCCCGGTGTTGGAATTGTTATCGGCACAAATGACAGGGCAAAAATAGTGGATATGGCAGAAGAATTTTTAAAGACGGGAAAAAAAGAGGCAAAAATTTCTGACATATTGAGACAAAGAGAATTTGAAAGACTGTGGATCACATCCTATGAAGATAAAACAAGAGCATTTGTAAAAATCGAAGAGGGATGCACAGAGTTTTGCTCCTATTGCATTATCCCCTATGCAAGAGGTCCTGTGAGAAGCAGACCTTTGGAAGATATTGAAAAAGAAGTCAGAACTCTTTCAAAAAACGGATACAGGGAAATTGTCCTCACAGGAATTCACATCGGATCTTACGGCAGAGACCTTGAAAACACATCTCTCATTGATGCGGTAAAAACTGTTAATGCCATTGACGGAATTGAAAGAATAAGGCTTGGCTCCGTTGAGCCGAGAGTTCTTGATGAAAACTTTGTCAGAGAAATTTCAAAAATGGGAAAGGTGTGCGATCATTTTCACATTTCTCTCCAGTCGGGATGCGACAAAACTCTCCGGAATATGAACAGGAAATATACGACAAAAGAATACAAAGATGCCGTTGAAAGGCTGAGGAACGCATTTAAAAACCCTGCCATCACAACAGATATCATAACAGGCTTTCCCATGGAGACAGATGAAGATTTTGAAGTTTCTCTTAAATTTATGGAAGATGTTCGTTTTTCTGAAGTCCACGTCTTCCCCTACTCTCCCAGAAAAGGCACAAAGGCTGCCATGATGGATGGACAGGTTGAGAAAAAAACAAGGGAAAAACGAGCAAAAATAATGATTGAAAAAGCAAAAGAACTTCACAGGGAATATGTGAAGTCCTTTGAAAACACAACTCAGAGTGTTCTTTTTGAGCAGCATATCGGTGATGGAATATATGAAGGTCATATGACAAACTATATAAAAGTCAGAATGAAGTCGTGCGAGGATATTTCCCATAGGATTTTAAATGTAAAACTTGAATCCTATGACGGAAGATGCATTTGGGCGGATTTCTCCAAAAGCTGATCCTGCATAATTGTGAATGTCTTAATCTTATATACATACCCTCCTGTCAACAATAACCTGCATATTTTCTCTAAAGCAAAAATATCGGTAGTGAATCACTAAAAAGATTCACTACCGATTTTACTTTTATTGATACATGAAATTGCCAATCAGCAATTTATCTATTACAACCATGAAGAGCCTGTAATAAGTTTATATATTACATCAAATACTGATGATGCAAGAATCGCCACAATACATATGGGGGCGAAATATTTGATAACAATGGTAAAAAGTCCTCTTTTCTTAAATTTCATATTACCTGTTTCTATCTCATCAACAAGACTCTGAGGCTTAATTACATATCCAACAAAGATACAAGTGAAGAATGCAACAATCGGCATAAGAACACTATTGCTGATAAAATCAAAGAAATCAAGAAATGTAAGACCAATAATGGTGACAGATGCCCAAATCCCATTCCCGAAAGATGAGGGAATTCCGAGAATTGCACAAAGCACCAATACCAGAACGCAAGCAATTTTTCTTCCGCATCTGAACTTGTCCATAAACACGGACACAACAGTTTCCATAAGAGAAATGGACGATGTGAGTGCCGCAAAAAGTACCATCAGGAAAAACGCTGCCCCTATAATCTGACCGCCGGGCATCTGTGCAAAGAGTTTGGGCAGAATTACAAACATAAGACCGGGACCTGTTTTGAGGTCTGTATTAGGATTACCTACAGCATAAATTGCAGGTATGATCATGAGACCTGCTATGAAAGCAATTCCCGTGTCAAATATTTCAATATGACCAACTGAGGATTCAATACTGTTTTCTTTTTTCATATATGAACCGTAGGTTATCATAATGCCCATTGCAAGAGACATTGAATAGAAAAGCTGTCCCATTGCCGCAAGAACTGTTTTTACCGAGAAGTGTTCAAAGTTTGGCACAAAATAATACTTAACACCTTCCATTGCGCCTTCCATGCAAACTGCATACACAGCTATACCCACAGAAAGTACGACAAGTACGGGCATCATGATTTTTGATACCTTTTCTATTCCCTTTTCAACGCCAAAAAGAACTATAAGTGCAGTTGCACCAATAAACAAAGCAAACCATGCAAGAGGTTCTTGTGCAGCACCTATAAATGTTTCGAAATATTCACTGTTTGCAGCAGCATTTCCGCTTCCTGAAACAAACACCCAAAGGTATTTTGCAACCCATCCGCCAATTACAGAGTAATATGGAAGGATGATTGCCGGAACAATTGCGGCAATGTATCCGAGAAATGTCCATTTTTTATTGAGTTTTCCAAAGGCTTCAATTGCACTCAATCCGGTTTTTCGTCCTATTGCAATTTCCGCTGCCATAAGAGCGAAACCAAAAGTTACTGCAAGACAAAGATATACAAGAAGGAACATTCCTCCACCATACTGCGCTGCAAGATAGGGAAAACGCCATATATTTCCAAGACCTACCGCAGAGCCTGCAGCAGCCATTATGAATCCGATTTTTCCCGTGAAACTGCTTCTTTTTTCCATAAACTTTTCCTCCGTTCAATGTTGTTATAATATTATCTCACATATAAAGGATTTTTTCAAGTATAAAATTAAAATCACTTCCAGAAATCAGTATTTTTAACGCCAATATCCGAAGCTTTAAACACAGGATCTTTTCCAAGTTTTCTTTGTTTATCATAATCTTTGAGAGCCCGTACGGCATACTTTGAATATATCAATATGACCGGCATATTTATTATTGTCATAAATCCCATAGTGATGTCTGCTATATCCCACAAAAGACCTGCACTGAGTCCCGCACCCAAAAGTACAATTAATGACGCAATGATGTGATATATTCTCTGCACTTTTTCAGAAGGTTCATGCCCTATGATATGGGAAACTGCCATATCTACATAATAGAGATTTCCGAGAAGCGTTGTGAATGCAAAAAGAATCATTGCACAAGTTATGAATACGGGGCCAAAAGTTCCGAATATGGTTTCAAGCGATTGCTGTACAAACTTCGCCCCTTCATTTGCCTCTGTCGGTTCAACTCCCGATGAAAGACAAAGAAAGGCTGTTGCACTGCATATTATTACAGTATCCAAAAATACTGAAAGAACCTGAACAAGCCCCTGCTTCACCGGATGAGAAACCAACGCCGATGCAGAAGCATTGGGCGCAGAGCCGACTCCCGCCTCGTTGGAAAAAAGACCTCTCTTTATTCCGTACATAACACAAGAGCCTGAAAAGCCACCGAAAATCGCCTTAAAATCAAATGCATCCGAAAATATCCTACCAAAGATTCCCGGCAAAAGTTTTATGTTTATCACAACGGCAATAATTGCCACCAGAACATATGCAACTCCCATGACAGGCACGAGAGCACTGGTCATTTTTATGACTCTTTTCCCGCCTCCCAAAAGGCAGTAGCCAACCAAGAAAGCAACGATAAACCCGATTATCCAAGGCGTATAGGTTTCGTTATAGAAATTATATTCCGAAAAAGTGGACTGAAGATTATAGGATGCAAGCATATTGAAGCCCACTCCGTAGGTGAGAATCAGAAATATCGAAAACACAACCGCAAGCCATTTTTTACCGGAAAGTGCTTCAATATAATATGCAGGACCGCCATAGGCACCTTCTTTTCCTCTCTTTTTAAAAACCTGAGCCAAAGTGCTTTCTATAAACGCAGATGCACAGCCGATTACAGCAATCACCCACATCCAAAAAACCGCACCGTATCCGCCAAGACAAATGGCAGAAGAAACACCGATTATATTTCCTGTACCGACTCTTGATGCCGTAGAAACCATGAGTGCCTGGAAAGAAGAAACTCCGTTTTTATCTTCAGGTTTTTCTGTCACAAGGCGGAAAGATTCGCTAAAAAGTCTGAACTGAACAAAACGTGTACGCAGAGTGAACCACAATCCCCCTAAAATCAAAAGAATTATCAATATGTACCCATAAAGAATATCAACAGTGTTGCCTATTAACTTCTCAAACATAAAATCCTCCATACTTTCAACTGTAATAAATTACCTGCTTATTGTATCATATTCGCCACTGATTGTAAATAAGAAAAGGCATAATCTTTTTTATCATTTTTTTCCCATACAACCAAAACAAGAAAAGCGACTTCGCCGCACCGCCTGCGGCGGACGTGCGGAGCAAATTCGCTTTTCTTAAGCCATGTGCATTTTTGAAAAGCAAATTTGCTTTTCAAAAAAATTTACACGGCAATATAATAAATCTAATATTTATTTAGTTTTCATCTCGTTCTATTCTCAAGCAGTTTTGTCAACCTTTCATATGATTTTGTCAAGTTAGGGGCAAAAAATTTAATGGTTTGTCGGCATTTTTTAAAGTGCCGATTAAATTACCAATTAAAATGTTGTTGCGAAAGGCTTCCCCTTGAGGGGAAGCTGTCACGAAGTGACTGATGAGGTGTAGACTCAAAAGCAATCGTTATCTGTTTCCACCTCATCCACCGCAAGCGGTCCCCCTTCCCCTCAAGGGGAAGGCTTTTTTTGTCCCTTGTATATCAAAGTTTATAAAGACTGTATAATCTTGATGCCTGTCATTTGTGATGATAGTTCATATCAAATTATGAACAAAACCCTAAATATATTTTTTGATTTTATCGTATAAATTCTTTTCATAATATTCAAAACCATCATCATTTGGATGTAGTCTTAAATCAGCAAAATATTTTTCATCTTTAGGAACAAAATCAAAACCCGAAATCACTGTAATGTTTTCAATATCCATTACGGCACTTCTTATGTCCTGCTCAACTTTTTTAAAATCCCCAAATTCTCTATACTCGCTCATATCTTTTCTCCAAATAGGCGTAATTGCATATATTTTTGAATCAGGATAATTTCTTGATAAATTCATATAAAAAGCTTTACATTTATATTTAAAAGTTTCTTCATCCGTACCGTTCCAATCATTTGTACCATAAGCCACAGTAATATAATCAGGCATAAATGAGTCTTTCGATTCTGCGAGTTCCGGGAAAAAAACCTCTCCACCTATTGCTTTATTAAATTCCTCGGCACCAAGCATATCAGCCAGTTTAGCAATATATCGATTAGAAGGATGTAACGCATCGTAGCCATGCGTTATTGAATCACCAAATGCTATCAGTTTTTTCTCTGGTTTTATTCCTTCAATAAAAGCATCATCATCAATAGAAAATTCCTCAATTAACGTTTTAACAGACCAAGGAAGATGAACGCATACTGTTTTTTCTCCATCACCAAGTTCAAAATTTTTAGAAAAGTCTCCTAACAAAAACTCCTGCTGTGTGTAATTCTGTGCCAACTCCGTATCAGAAAAATTATCGATATAATCTATAAGGCAATCATTCGCAAAAACATCAATAGAGAAATATTTTCTTGAAGTCGAAACAGATGTTCTAAATTTTATAAACAAATTTTTGCTGTCAGTTTTAAAAGAGAATTTAATCCCTGCCGTTGAAAATGTTTTATTGTAAAAATCCTTATTTGTAATTTGGTACAATTTTTCCTGTTCTGCGGTAAACCTACTAAAAGAAAACCATCCATTTTCTTCTTTTATTTTTACCGCTCCTGTTGTGATTTGCTTTAATTGTTCTATATTCAGTTTCATAATATTTCTCCTATGCATATCATTTTCAACATTATTCGACATTCTTTATATGATTTTGTCAAGTTAAGAACAAAAATTGTATGTTTTAAATACCGCAGATTTCTGCAACACATTCTTTTGCTATTTCAATTTCTGTCTTTGAAATTTCCTCATCAAAATCACAAAATGTATTGTTCTTCACATCATTACCTGAAAGAATAGAATACCAAAGCAACCCAACGGCATATCTGCCAAGACCATAGCTTAAATGATAAGTATCTCTGTGCACTTTTTCGATTCCGTGTGTAATGAGCTTTTGCAAAACTTCACCTGATGGTATTATTATATCGGCATTTATTTCTTCAAATGCTTTTTGATAAGACGCCTTTACATCTTTAAACATCTTGGTATGTTCTGCATACCCCAATCTTTCATTTAACATCTGCGAATCTTGCTCATAAGCCCATGTTTGGTGAATTGCAATTTTAGCTTTTGGAACACACTGTTTAATATAATCAACTATTTCATTAAGATACGGCTGATACGTTTCGTAATCCGGCGACTTAAGACTAGCCTGCTGAACAGTCACAACATCCCAATCACGATTTAAAAGTGCATCCTTTAATGACACCTTAAATCCTGTGCTTTCTCCATTCATTTCAAGCATATACGCTCTTTCCTCACTTATCATATTTCTATAGTGAAGCGAAAGAGGACATCCCCCTATATAAAGATTGAATGTGTTAAGAGTAAATCCATCAGCCTTTGCAATCCTATGCAAATATCTTTGAGCATCCTGTGAAAAGCTATTTCCTATTGATAAAATGTTCATTGATATTACCTCCTATATGTTGTTTTTTGCTTTTTTATCAAGCTTTCTGTTCCTAAAATAGAGAAGAAAATCTATAAACACCATAATAAAGTTCAAAAAATAGAAAAATAACACATACCAGTTTGATGCTAAACTGCTCATATATTTTTCGTTTATAAACTTACCAGTTATTCCCGCGATATAGCCCAAAAGAATTAAGCATAAAAAGCCAAGACTTTTTCCTTTTGCAGTTCTCGCTTTGTATGACTTAATCACATTCAAAGGCCACGAAGCACCAAAGCTGATAATCATCATCATTTCACAAATTTCATAAAATTCCATAACAATTCTCCTTTAGATATTATTTTATTAGTAATGTCAGGGTATTCAACAATATTCGACATCTCTTATATAAAGACTGTATAATATAGATGCCACTTATAAAATGAATAATTAATAATAAATGATGAATAATTGTGGTTGAAAATCGCTTTGCGATTTTCTTCATTAATTTTTCATTATTCAATATTCATCAGCGTAGCGGCTTCATTATTCATTAATTCCATCTATTTGATGAAATCTTTATATGATTTTATCAAGTCAGGAATGAAAAATTTCCAACATTAATTTTATCAGATTTTTTCATATATATCAACTATATACCTAAAAAATCCGTCTCTTTTAAATGAGACGGATTTTTGTATGATTAAATTATTTATCAAGTCTGTCGCCTTTTGAACTTTTTGAAGCTTTTTTAACCAAAGATGCAAGAGCAACAAGACCGATGGCATTGGGAAGTACCATAAACTGATTGAATGTATCCTGAGTGAGCCATACAAGTTCGTTTTCCTGAACAATTGTTCCGACAAAAACAAAAATTACAGAAATTACAGCATACACAATCTTAGACTTTTTGCCGAAAAGATATTTATAGTTGATTTCACCAAAAAGGTTCCAGCTGATGATTGTGGTAAATGCAAAGAACATAAGACAAATTGCAACAAACCCGTTACCAAATCCAGTTCCAAATACACTTCCGAAAGACATCTGGGCAACATTTGTTCCTTTTATGCTTAATGAATCAATGAGACCCTTATAACTATCACCGTCAGCCCCTGCAAGAGCGCCGTTTCCAACATATGTGCAGGAGATTACAACAAGTGCTGTCATTGTGAGCACAACAAAAGTGTCAAGGAACACACCAATCATTGCGGCAACGCCCTGATCGTGAGGTTTTTTAACATTTGCAAGAGCGTGAGCATGGGGTGTTGAACCCATACCTGCCTCGTTGGAGAAAAGTCCTCTTTTTGCACCCTGGCTGATTGCACTTGCAATTGCCGCACCGAAACTTCCGCCAATCAGTGCTTTGGGGTTGAAAGCATATTTGAAAATTGCTCCGAATGCTGCAGGAATATATTTGATGTTTACAATAAGAACAATGAGTCCACCCACAATGTAGAGTGTTGCCATGATGGGAACAATTTTTTCAGCAGTTGATGCAATTCTCTGCACTCCGCCTATGATGATGAATGCCACAACAACTGCAAGCACAACACCTGTTACCCATGTGGGCACTCCAAATGCTGTGTTAAAAGTTGCACCGATTGAGTTTGACTGAACCATACCACCGATGAAACCAAGGGAAATTACTGTTGCAATTGCAAAGAATCCTGCAAGGAATTTTCCGAATTTGCCTTTGAATGCTTCTTTTATGTAGTAAATAGGTCCGCCCTGAACGTTACCGTCTGCATCAACCTTCCTTGTTTCCTGAGCAAGTACTGCTTCTGCATAGATTGTTGCCATTCCGAGGAATGCAATAATCCACATCCAGAAGATTGCACCGGGTCCGCCTACGAGAATAGCACTTGATGCACCAACGATGTTACCTGTTCCAACCTGACCTGCAACTGCTGTTGCAAGAGCCTGGAATGAACTGATTCCGCCTTTCTGTTTTCCGCCTTTTAACGAAAGATTACCGAAAACCTGCTTCATCCCCTCACCAAAACAACGAACCTGAACGAAACGTGTTTTGAATGAGAAGAAAAGTCCGATTCCCACAAGGAGTATGATGAGTACATAGTTTGCCATGTAGTTATTAATAAATGTCATAACCTTGAGAGTTCCCGCTTCCAGATTTTTGAGCCATGCTAAAATCTGATCCATAATAAAAAATCCTCCTAAGAAAAAAATAAAGTTATCGGCAAATTCGCGATAACTCTGAAAATGTCCATACGACATCCGCATAAACATTTGCTCTGTCCTTTTGCCTGAGAGTTTCGGCTCACGCCTTGCACCTTCGGCACCCAAATGACTTGAGATTCTCCAGAGTTCTCTGCTCTTTCAGTTTCATACTTTACTCCTGAAAGCATCACCGAGTATTAAATTAGCATTATTTTAGCATATTTGTCATATTGTGTCAACGAAATTATATACCAAATATATTATGACTTTCTTATGTTTCTTTGTGCAAAGAAGATTATATCATATTTTTTGATTTCCTGAATATCATATATATATATACTTTTGACTATAACTGTACACGGAGATGACAGCATGAAATATGTAAGAAAAAAATCAAACAAAGCAGAATTCAGATTCTCAGACAGCAAAAAGAGAAAACCTGCCAAAAAAATCATTCTTGCTTTTTTTCTCTTCCCGATTGTCTTATCTCTGATAGCGGGCATGATCACACACAACCAAGCAGAAATCACGGAAAATATGTATTTTTTCAGATCCCTTGGAAAAGATATTGCAATGTATGTTTCCAAAAAACTTCCTCCCGTTTCAAAGATTGGAAAAAAAGGCGCAGACTTTTGTTTTGAATATATCCGAGGTAAAAAGGATGAAAGAGTTCCCGTAACATCAGTAACTGATGAAACTCACCCTTCAATTATGTCCATTGCAGATGTATCGGAAAAATCAACACAGGTAAAAGCAGAATCGGGTATTTCAGAAGATGAAATATCAATAGATGAGTTTTTGCCAATCATGCCCTGTAACGGTACGATTTCATCCCCCTTTGGAAAAAGAGTTCATCCTCTTTCAGGAGAAGAAACCTCCCACAACGGAATTGACATAGCGATAGATTCGGGAACAGAGGTGTGTGCCATTGAAGACGGTGTCGTTCAAAAAAGCGAATATAATCAGTTTTCGGGAAATTTTGTGGTTATAGAACATATTGGTGGCTACACAAGTTCATATGCCCACCTTTCAGAATCTAAAGCAAAAGAAGGTGACACCGTTAAAAAGGGGAATGTTATCGGAATTTCAGGAAGTACCGGTGCAGTTACCGGCCCTCATCTTCATATGGAAATAAGGAAAGATTCATCCCCTGTTGACCCAATGACTCTCATAAAGGTGAATTGAATTTTGAAAATAAGATTATATCATTCATCTGCCATTGCATTTTTTATTTTTACATTTTTTGGCAGTCTCACTCCTCTGCTTTGCGGATATACCGCAGTTTTTATCCACGAAATGATACATCTTTTTATATGCTGTCTTCTGAAAGAAGAAGCAGAAGAAATATGTCTTGACATATGGGGAATGCATCTTAAAATAAGAAGCACTCACGATACAAAAAAGTCCTTGTTAATATGGGCATCCGGCCCCATATTCAGCCTTTTTTTGTCGGGAGTGCTTTTTTCTTTCGGAAGGTATGACTATTTTTCCTACGCCAATTTTTGCGTTGGAATTGTAAATCTTCTTCCTGTTATCCCTCTTGACGGTGCAATGGTTTTAAATACTGTTTTATCCCGATTTTTCGGAACTTTAAAATCAGATGCAATAATGAAAAAAGTTTCTTTTATAATTTGCTCTGCATCTTTTTTTCTTTGCATTTTCTGCCTTTTTAAAGGTATTATGAACATAAGTTTCTTTATTTTTTCCATCATGCTTATCCTTAGCCAAAAAAAAGGTCGGATTCAATCTGTAATCAAATGCAGTGAAGTTTTGACAAAAAGAAAAAACAAGACAAAAAAAGTCAGACTGATTTTTATGGATTCAACAGATGACATTCTGAAAGTTTTGAGAATGATTTCTCCAAACTACACTCTTTTTATACTTGTTTTTGAAAACGAAAAATTTCTGGGCTTTTTAACACAGGAGGAATTTTTGAATATTATTTGTTCTTCAAACAATCTTTTGGGATAGGAAAAAAAGATTTAGAATCATCAAATAGAATCCTCCAAAGAAGAATTCTTTGGAGGACGGTAGCCCGAAGGCGTACAAAAGTACGTCGACAGCACTCACAATAGACGAACAAAAATGAACGCAGACGAGGAATCGCGAAGCAGACAGTACGTAGGTACGGCAATGAGCGATGACGATGTAAGCAAAGTGCCTCAATTCAGTTTTTGGCTTATTGCCAAAAACTTCTTATAAAAATTATTCTCACTTTAAAAATTTATTTTAAAGTGAGAATCTTTTGTTTCAGGCACTTTGCGGTGCGTTCATTTTTGAAGTCTATAAAAGAGGTTCTTTTATGGGCTTGGGTGCACTTCTCGGATACTTTTTCGGTGTGGAAGACACTTTTTTTATTATCACAAGATTATGTTCAAGGTCTGTGTCAGGCAAAGAATAGTTGATTGTCTCAACATATTCTCCACCCATAAGTTTTATGGCTTTTTTTGCATCTTCTATTTCTTCTGATGCCTTTGGACCTTTCATGCTGACAAAATATCCTCCAACCTTTACAAAAGGCAGGCAGAGTTCTGAAAGAGAAGCAAGGTTTGCAACCGCTCTTGATATGGCAATGTCATATGTTTCTCTGTGCTGCTCTTTTTTGCCAAGGTCTTCTGCTCTTGAATGAATGGTTTTTATTCCTTTAAGGTCAAGTTCTCCTATGACCTCATTTAGAAATGTGATTCTCTTATTCAAAGAGTCCATAAGAGTCACATCAAGGTCTGATTTAAAAATTTTCAAGGGGATTCCGGGAAATCCCGCTCCTGTTCCCACGTCTATTATTTTTGCATCATCTTTTATGACACCGCTGTCAAATGCTGCCATAGAATCAAGAAAATGCTTTGTTGCCACGTCTTTTTCATCGGTTATGGCAGTCAGATTCATTTTTTCATTCCACTCAATCAGAAGTTTGTGATATTTTTCAAATTTTTCGATTTTTTCTGCATCCGAAACCTTTGATTTCAGACAATCGGAGATTATGCTCAAAACGATTCGCTCCTCACTTGTTAATCTGAAGATATATCAAAAGCACATTCATATCAGCAGGCGAAACACCCGAAATTCTGCTTGCCTGACCAACGTTTGCCGGTCTTATTTTTGAAAGTTTCTGTTTTGCCTCAATTCTGAGACCGTCTATTTTTTCATAATCTATATCTTCAGGAATTTTCTTTGCTTCAAGTTTTTTGTATTTTTCAACCTGTTCAAGTTGTTTTTTGATGTAGCCGTCATATTTTATCTGGACAAACACCTGTTCTCTCACCTGTGGGGGAAGAACAGGCCTGTCTGAATCAATTTCACCGAGCATTTCATAGGTGAGTTCAGGTCTTCTTACAAGTTCACCAAGTTTAACACCTGTTGAAATGGGAGTGGAATTGTGTTCTTTTAAGAAAGCGTTATTCTTTTCAGATGGCGGAATAACCTTTTTTTCAACTCTTGCAATTTCTGCTTCAATCTGCGCTTTCTTTTCCAGAAATCTCTCATATCTTTCATCTGAGATGAGTCCTATCTCTTTTCCTCTTGGAGTGAGACGCAAATCCGCATTGTCCTGTCTTAAAATGAGACGGTATTCACTTCGGGAAGTCATCATACGGTATGGCTCTTTTGTTCCTTTTACGGTGAGGTCATCAATGAGAGTGCCTATGTAACTTTCAGATCTGTCCATTATGAAAGGCTCTTTTCCTTTTATCTTAAGGGCAGCATTGACACCTGCAACAAGTCCCTGTGCCGCCGCCTCTTCATAACCTGAACTTCCGTTAAACTGACCTGCTCCGTAGAGACCGGGATAATTTTTAAACTCAAGTGTTGCAAAAAGTTCTGTGGCATCACAACAGTCATATTCTATTGCATAGGCGGTTCTCATAACCTTTGCATTTTCAAGCCCTGCCACTGTGTGAAGCATCTTTAGTTGTACATCTTCAGGCAGACTTGATGAAAATCCCTGAATGTACAT
Organism: Oscillospiraceae bacterium; assembly: GCA_015069015.1. Taxonomy (GTDB): domain Bacteria; phylum Bacillota; class Clostridia; order UMGS1810; family UMGS1810; genus RGIG1828. The sequence goes on along the minus strand of SVJK01000018.1, from coordinate 12,773 downwards.
TTCATCCGTGGTAAGTCCCATAGGTTCAACGAAAAGTTGATGACGGGGTTTGTCTGAAAAACGGACAACCTTGTCTTCTATTGACGGACAGTATCTCGGCCCCACGCCCTCTATTTTTCCGCTGTAAAGGGGCGAGCGGTGAAGATTGTCTTTTATGATTTTGTGGGTTTCTTCGCTTGTGTATGTAAGATAACATTTAACCTGATTTTCACCGATATCCGTGTTTTCAAAAGAGAAAGGAACAATTTCCTCGTCGCCTTCCTGGGGCTCCATTTTTGAAAAGTCAATACTGTTTTTATTTACTCTTGCAGGAGTGCCGGTTTTAAATCTCATAAGTTCAATCCCTGCATTTTTAAGGCAGGAAGAAAGAGAATTTGCAGGAAAAACTCCGTCAGGTCCGCTCTCAAAACTTACATCGCCCACAATGACTTTGCCTTTTAAGTATGTGCCTGTGGCAATGATTGCCGCCCTGACTTCATATCTTGCACCAAGGTGAGTTAAAACAGAGGTCACCTTTCCATTTTCATCAAAGCCTATTTCTATGATTTCAGCCTGTTTTATGTCAAGGTTTTCCTGTCTTTCAAGAACGTGTTTCATTTCTTCTGAATACTTTCTTCTGTCAGACTGAACTCTGAGAGAAAAAACTGCAGGACCTTTTCCTTTGTTAAGCATACGGGACTGAATGAAAGTTTTGTCCGCAATTTTTCCCATTTCGCCCCCAAGAGCGTCTATCTCGCGTACAAGATGTCCTTTTGCCGTACCGCCGATACATGGGTTACAAGCCATATTGGCAACGGTGTCCATATTTATAACAAACATTATGGTGCTCACGCCAAGTCTTGCACTTGCAAGTGCCGCTTCGCATCCTGCGTGTCCTCCGCCGATTACGGCAACATCATATTTTCCTGCGTAATATTCCTGCATAATTTATTCCTCCGGAATTTTAAGTTCATCAAAATCTGGTATGAAACTCTCCTTTGCACAATCGCCTTCCTGAATATAGGCATTTTCCATGCCAAGTTCAAGACAAAAGTCAACAAGAGAATCGTATTCTTTTTTTCTCACTCCTCGGGAAAGATTGGGATAGTTTTCAAATTCTTTCACGGGGGTGTATTGACTCATAATGCTGTAGAGAACATTATCCCCATAGGTTTCCCAAAGATATTTCATGATTTTCTTCCCCTCATAAACGTGACCGGGAATGAGCATATGTCTTATTATAACGCCCTTTTGCAACATTGTGTCATCGTCAAACTCTACGCGGGGACATTGCCTTACCATTTCTTCAATTGCTTTTTTTGCAACAATGGTATAATCCGGAGCGTTTGAATAGTTCCGGGAAGTTTTTTCATCATAATATTTAAAATCAGGCAGATATATATCTATCAGACCGTCAAGCATTTTCAGACTCTCTGCCTTTTCATAGGAACTTGTGTTATATATGAAGGGGATTTTTATCCCCTGTTTTTTGGCTATTTCAACAGATTCAGCAATTTTTTTAATAAAGTGAGAGCCGGTCACAAGATTAATGTTGTGAGCGCCCATATTTTCAAGAGAATGATATATCCTCACAAGTTTTTCCACACTTATCTCAATTCCTGTCTCACCTTTTGAAATTCTGTGGTTCTGACAATATATGCACCCAAGATTGCATCCCGAAAAAAACACGGTTCCCGAGCCTCTTTCTCCAGAGATACAAGGTTCTTCCCACATATGAAGCGCCGCTCTTGAAACAAAGAGAGATTCTCCCATGTTGCAATATCCTTTTTTGTCACATCTTTCCACTGCGCAATTTCTCGGACACAGATTGCACTTATCTCCCATCACAAAATGCCCTCAATCAAAATTTTTATGCCAAGAATCACAAGGACAAGTCCCCCTGCAAATTCTGCTTTGTTTTTATATTTTGCACCAAAGGTGTTTCCGATTATGACACCTGCAAATGCAATTATAAAAGTGGTAATCCCGATTACGGAAATGTTTTTAAAAATGTTTATACTCTTTTCAAAAGAGAATGTCACACCAACTGCAAAGGCGTCAATACTTGTGGCAACAGAAAGAACAAAAAGTTCCCTGTAGTCAGGTTTGAAATTTACAGGGCAGACAAGTCCTTCATCGTTTGAATGTCCCGACTCATACATCATTTTCCCGCCGATATAAGAAAGAAGCGCAAAGGTTATGAAATGGTCAACTTCGCCGATAAATCCTGCAAAGGTGTTTCCGAGAAGATAGCCAAGATATGGCATAAGAGCCTGAAAAACACCAAAGAAAAGGGCTATTATCAGACTGTAGCCATAATTTATTTTTTTCATGCATAGCCCTTTGCAGACAGCCACGGCAAAAGCATCCATGGCAAGACCTGCGCCAAGCAAAATGAGTTCAGGAAAATTCATATTTGTCTCCTTGTATCAGAAAAATGTTGCAACTTCCTGCTCGGGCGCATCTGATGCTTCAATCTGCAAAACATGAAGCACAGGCCCCGGTTTTCCGTAGAGTTCGTGAAATTCTCTTTTTATGCATGCAGTCACAATCGCCCACATACGGTTTTTAAGGTCAAACATCGGGGGAATGTCCGTGCACACAAGTCCTTTGAATTCAAGGTCGTCTATGCAACAGGTCATAACGTGTCTCCCACAGATTGCACACCCGGGTTTAATTTTTTTCGGCACACCCATAATGCCTTTGAATTTAACTGTTTTTCCGATGTATTTATTGATATCTTCAGCAAAGTCCCTGAACCACAGAGCATAATCTCTGTCGCCTATTTCAATTACGGGAGCATCAACATCAAAAGGCAGAGGGTCCTCTTCATTATCATATTCCAAAGTGCCGTCTGCATATTCATAACAAATGTTTGCTCTTCTTGTAACTCCTCTTACAATTTTGTGAAATTCTTCCTTGTTGACAGATTCAGAGGGACGGTTAAAAACCACAAGTTCGCAGTTTGTGAGTTTGTCAACCACAAGAGAGCGCATATTGTTGTTGTAATTTTCAAAGGTGGCACAGTCAACAAAGAAAAGTTGCTGATATATGAGCCAGTTTTTGGGGATGGAATTGTAGAGAGTATCAAGAGTCCACATTCCGTTATACTCAATCAGGACTCTGTCCGCTTTATACTTTTTCTCAAGGGAAGAAAGGTACTTTTGGGAAAGCATTTCGGGAGAGTCAATTTCTTCAATGAAAACCTCTGTCCCCTCAAAACTGTCCGTGTCATATTCTTCTTCACCGAATTCGCAAACAAGAAGAAGAGTTCTCTCCCCTGCGTTAAATTCCCTGTCAGAAAGGGTTTCCTGAATTGTTCTTGTTTTTCCCGATTCAAGAAAGCCTGTAAAAAGATATACGGGTATTTCCTTTGCCATTTATATTCCTTCTTTCAAGATTTAAAAGAGTTTTTCCAATTTTTCTTCATCAATGTCTGAACCGATAACACAGATTCTTCCGATAACCGATGCAGAGCCGAATCTCACATCGGGTTCAGAGGGAACATAGTCAAAGTGAATCCATTCGTCACCTTTTGATGCCACAATTCCCTTTGCACGAAGAACAGTTCCATATTCCTCTTTTGAAAGTTCATTAAGTATTTTTTCAATTTCTTCTTTGTCATACTTTTTGCTTGTTTCCTTGCCCCAACTTGTGAATACCTCATCTGCATGGTGATGGTGGTGATCATGGTCATGGCAATGACACTCTTCATCCTGGTGGTGATGGTCGTGGCAATGACACTCTTCATCGTGGTGGTGATGGTCGTGGCAATGGCACTCTTCATCGTGGTGGTGATGGTCGTGGCAATGGCACTCTTCGTCGTGGTGATGGTCGTGGCAATGACATTCTTCATCGTGGTGGTGATGATCATGACAATGACATTCTTCATCATGGTGATGATGATGGCTTTCGCTTTTCAGTTTTTCCATTTCCGTTGAAAGGGTAACTGTTCCCTCAATAGCCTCTAAAATATCCTTGCCCGAAATTTTGTCAAGGGGCGTTGCAATGATTATTGCATCATGATTTTTTTCTTTTACGAGGGAAATAGCATTCTCGGTTTTCACGTCTCCTGCAGTGTCTGCGTGGCTGAAAATTACAGCCTTTGCATTTTCCACCTGATCAATGAAAAATTCCCCGAAGTTTTTCATATACATTTTGCATTTTCCCGCATCTACAACAGTTGTAAGAGAGTTTAAATATGCATCATGGGCATCAATTCCCTTAACAGCCTTTATGACATCAGAAAGTTTTCCGACACCTGAAGGCTCAATGAGTATGCGGTCGGGAGCATATTCATCCAGAACCTTTTTGAGTGCCTCGCCAAAATCTCCCACCAGAGAACAGCAGATGCACCCTGAGTTCATTTCCGTAACTTCAATTCCCGCATCCTGCAAAAATCCACCGTCTATGCCGATTTCGCCGAATTCGTTTTCTATCAAAACAAGTTTTTCACCTGCATATGCTTCTTTTATGAGTTTTTTTATGAGAGTTGTTTTACCTGCACCTAAAAACCCTGAAAAAATATCAATCTTTGTCATACAAATCACTGACCTTTCTTTGTGATAACTATATTTCCAACTTAATATTATATAATAAATATGACCTAAAGTCAAATAATTAATAATCCCATCTGTACCATATGATAAATTTTAGATGAATATTGAAAAAATACAAATTTTATGCTAAAATTATATATAATGAAGAAATTTTTTGTGTTGGGTGGAATGTTATATGAAAAAAAGACTCTTGTCGTCTGTTGTCTCATTCGTTCTTTCCCTTGTTATGATTGTGTCGCTTGTTTCACCAACTCTGACTTTGGCATCTTCAGATACTGTAACAGAGGGAATTACATGGGCATATGACTCTGAAACGAAAATCCTTTCCGTCAGCGGAGAAGGTGCTATTCCCGATTATGAAAGTTATGCGGATGTTCCCTGGGGAAATGTCCGTGAGGAACTTGTCCGTGTTGAACTTGGCGAGGGAATCACATCAGTTGGAAAATCTGCTTTCTACGGCTCAACAAATCTTGAGTCCGTGGCACTTCCCACAACCCTTGAAAACATCGGTGCCATGGCTTTTGCCTATTGCCCGTCCCTTGAGGGAATATTTGTGCCTGAAAATGTGTCAAGCATTGGTCTTGGAGCATTTTCGGGTAATACCTCCATGACAAGCATAACTGTTTCGGAGGAAAACTCCTCTTTTTGCTCTTTAGACGGAGTTCTCCACACCAAAAACCTGACAAAACTCATAGCATTTCCTGCAGGAAAAAACCTCAGTGAGTACGACATACACGATAATGTAATAACTATTGATTCCTTTGCATTTTTTGCAAATCCCTTTATTGAATCTGTAAATGTCGGTCTGAATCTTTCAGAAATCTGCGCCTATGCTTTTGCAAACACCCCAAAACTTACTGCGGTTAACTATCAGGGTACAGAAGGAATGTGGGAATTTCTGACCATATCCGGAAATGCCTTTGAAAACGCAGGAACAGATGGTGACGGATGCTATGTTTATTATTCGAGCGAGCCTGCATCATCCTACGGCGGAAGTTGCGGTGATAATCTCACCTGGAGTCTTGATATTGCCACAGGCGTTCTCACAATAGAGGGCGAAGGTGAAATGTATGACTATGAAGACACAAAAGTTCCGTGGATGAAAGTCCGTGATTACATAACAAAGGTGAACATCGGAAAAGGCGTGACATCTCTTTGTGACGCTCCTTTCCCCTATTGCTCAATGGTTGAAAGTTTTAATGTTCACTCAGAAAACCCATACTTCACATCTGAAAACGGCGTGCTTTTCTCAAAAGATATGACCACTCTTATTGCATATCCTGCAAGCAAACAGGGAAGCACCTATGATATTCCGGATACTGTTGGAATAATTGGTGCATATGCATTTTCTGATAGTGAATATCTCACACAGATTGACATTCCCCTTGATATATATGAAATCAGACACCACGCATTTGTCTATGCCATTCACCTTAAAGCCATAAACTATGATGGCCCTGAGCGTATGTGGAACGGTATAGAATTCGGAAAATATCTCTATATTGGCACAGGCACAGACACCGACTCAGGCGAGGCAACGATATACTTTGGAACAACTGTTGAAGCTACCTATACAGGAAAATGCGGAGATAATCTCACCTGGACAATTGACACAGCAAATGCAACCCTTACAATCAGCGGTCAGGGTGATATGTATGACTATGAAGATACTGTCCTTCCCTGGTGGAGATATCGTTACTATGCAATTTCGGTACATATGGGAAGTGGCGTTACAAGCATCGGCAGTTGGGCGTTCAGAAATATGAATACCATTGCAATATTCAAATTTGATGATTCCAAAAAGTCTCTTCACACCATAGGAGAAGGTGCTTTCTACGGTTGTGCATCTCTTGCAATTATAACTCTCCCAAGCGGGCTTAAAAATATTGAAGACTATGCTTTTGCGCTCTGTTCTTCCCTTTCTGCCCTGACCATTCCTTCGGGAAATGAAAAAATCGGAAATTATGCATTCTACGGATGTCAGACCATGACATCATTCACATTCTATTCAGGAATTAAAAGTATTGGCGAAAGTGCCTTTGCAGACTGTTTGTTGCTTCAATATCTCAACTATTTCGGAGCGGGCGTGGAATGGGGATATATCCAAAAAGGAAAAGACTGGGACAAAAATGCAGGTGCAAATACCACCTCCGGCACATATAAACTGACATTTTCAGGCGTTGGCCCCGATGGCGACACACCCACATCGGGCGAATGCGGAGAAAATGTCGTGTGGAACTTTGACTATCCCACAGGCAAACTTATTGTCATGGGAACAGGAAGAATGAATGATTACACACCCTTCACCAACGACCCACCCTGGGAAGAGTGGCTTGACTATATCGTCTCTGTTGAAGTATTGGACGGTGTTGAAAACGTGGGAAATTCCGCATTTTCCCTGGCAGATAAACTAAAAACAGTCATCCTTGCTCCGAGCGTCAAAGAAATTGGTGAAAGTGCATTTTCTGTGTGTGACTCTCTTACAGATGTAAATCTTTCCGAGGGACTTGAAAAAATCGGAGATTATGCATTCTCATCTTCCGACTCACTCAAAAGCATTGATATTCCTGCAAGTGTTACCTCGATTGCATCAGGATCATTTTCTTCCTGCAGAGCACTTACACACATAAATGTTTCAGAGGAAAACAAAACATTTGCCTCTGCAGACGGAGTGTTATATTCAAAGGACTATAAAAAAATCATAAGACTCCCCATAGGAAAAAATGCAAAAAGTTTCACAATCCCCGACACAGTTACATACATTTCATCAGCTGCTTTTGCAGACTGTGTTTCCCTCACAGACATTACCTTTTCAAAAAATCTTGAAACCATTGACGAGTATGCTTTTTCGGGCTGTACCTCCATTACGGAATTTACCATTCCAAAAGGCACAACAAACATATATGATCAGGCATTCAGAGACTGTTATGCCTTAAAAAAAGTCACCATTCCAAGTTCAGTCAAAAAACTTTATTATAACACCTTTGCCTATTGCCGCAAACTTGAAACAATCCATTTCACCGCATCACAAACCAGATGGGAATCTCTTTCCAAGGAAAGCGGTTGGGACACTCAGGCAGGTACTAACACCCCAAATGGCACCTACACAGTCACCTTTGGTACCGACTGTGACTATTCAGGAAAATGCGGAGATTTTGTCCTCTGGGAATTATGGGTTGAAACAGGTCTTCTTAAAATAAGCGGAACAGGTGAAATGAACCTCAAAAAGCCATCCTACTGGACAACTTACAAATCAAACATCCTGAAAGTTGAAATGTCCGAGGGTATAACTTCACTATGCAATAATGCCTTTGAAGATATGACAAAACTTGCATCAATAAATATTCCCTCAACCCTTAAAACAATCGGCACATCAGCCTTTGACGGATGTACCTCTCTCACAAAAATCACTCTCCCCGAAGGGCTCACCACAATTGGTTCATCTGCATTTTACGGTTGTTCATCCCTTGAATCCATAAACATTCCGTCAACCGTGACCTCCATTGGTGGTTCTGCATTTTATAATTGTACATCCTGGAAAGGCAGCATCACCATTCCCGATGGTATAACGGAAATTTCTGATTACACGTTCTACAAATGTTATTACCTTGATGAAATAAATCTTCCGGACAGCGTTAAAGCCATTGGATATCAGGCATTTTATAACTGTGGATATCTGGAAGAAATAAGACTGCCCGAAAATCTTGAAACAATAGATTCTTCTGCATTTATATATTGTAACGTACTGACAAGCATAACAATTCCATCTTCAGTAACAAGTATTGGAGATAGTGCTTTCTCCAATTGTTTAAAACTTGAAAGTGCAGTGATAGATGCAAATGTAAAAAAACTTCCCAGAGGCGTATTTTATAACTGTACGGCTCTTGAAACCGTTACTTTTTCTGAAAGCATTGAAATAATAGAACAAAACGCATTCAGAAACTGCACCAATCTTTGTGATATCAATTTGCCCAATAGCCTTTTAACCATAGAAGATTCTGCATTTACAAGTTGTTCATCCCTTAAAGAAATCACAATACCTGAAAAAATTACAACAATCAGTGCTAATACATTTTTAAGTTGTTCCGCACTTTCCAAGGTAACAATACCAAAATCCGTAACAAGCATTGGTGATTCTGCTTTTTCGGGATGTACACTTCTTGCAGATATATACTACGGTGGCAACGAAGTCACATGGATGACAGTTACAAAGGGCACCAACTGGAGTAAAGACGCAGGAAAAAACACTCTGAATAAAACCTATACCATCCACTATGGCGAAGAAAACCCCATCACGGGCTCTTGCGGAAAAAATCTTGTGTGGACATATTCAGAATCTGATAAAACTCTCACCATCACCGGAACAGGAGATATGGATAAATGGTATAGTGCAAGCCAACTTCCGTGGTATATATATATCGATGGAATAGAAATATTTGTGGTAAAAAAAGGAGCAACTTCGGTAGGAAGCTATGCTTTGTACGGATGTAAGACTCTGAAAACCGTTATATTAGAAGACGGAGTAAAAGAAATCGGAGACAATGCATTTGCAAATTGTTCCGCTCTCACATCCTTCTCATCAGAAGACGGACTTGAATCTATCGGAAGACAAGGTTTTTATTACTGCTCATCTCTGGCTGAAATAAAACTTCCTGACACATTAAAAACTATTAATCCGCAAGCATTTCAGAATTGCAGCAAACTGACTGCCATAACCATTCCCTCTGCAGTCACACAAATTCAATACGGTGCATTTTCAAACTGCATATATCTTGAAAACATCTATTTTAACGGAAGCAACAAACAATGGAGCTCCATCACCAAAAGTTCCGGTTGGGATACCGGCGCCGGCTCACGGACTGCCAACGGCACCTACACCCTCCACATAGTGGGTGCCGACTATTCAGGCATGTGCGGTTCTGACATCAAATGGGAATATTATGAAAGCAATCAGATTTTGAAAATAAGCGGAACAGGTACTATGGATACCTGGTACGATGCAAAGTCTGTTCCCTGGAGCGGCTATTCAAAGATAACAAGTGTTGAAATAGCAGAGGGTGTCACAACCATCGGAAATTATGCATTCCAGGATTTTATCGAACTTTCTGAGGTCAGTCTGCCCATGTCTCTTTCTCAAATCGGCGACTATGCCTTCTACGGATGTACAAATCTTTCAGACATCAACTATGGTGCATCTCAAGACAAATGGAAAAGTATATACTGCGGAAAATCCTGGGATGCAAGTGCAGGTTTGATGACACCGAACAAAACCTATACCATAAATTATTCAGACTATACGGAAGGCATATGCGGCGAGGGTGTCACATGGATGTTTGTGTTTGATGACAACCATCTTGTCATAGAAGGCAGAGGTGAAATGTATGACTGGACATCTTCCGCTCTTCCGCCATGGTATAACTTCAAAAACGATATCCATTCTCTCTATATTGGAAACAAGATAACGAAAATTGGTGATTATGCATTCAAAGACCTTTTAAGAATCAGTGAAGTTGAAATTTGGGGAAGTATGCTCTCCATCGGCGATTCAGCCTTTGAAAACTGCTCGTCACTTTCTGTGGCATACCTTCCCGAGAGTCTTGAAAGCATCGGGAAAAATGCGTTTTCGGGATGCATAAACCTTTCAGAAATTCACTATCCCTCAAAAACGATCAAGTGGAATGAAATTGAAAAAGGTGAAAACTGGGACTACAATGCAGGAAGAAAAACCCCAAAAGGAACATATACGCTCTACCCCGTTGAAGAAAAGATATATAAGGGAAACTTTGGTTCAAATATCACCTGGGAGCTTTATGAAGAACAGATGAAACTTGTCCTCACAGGAAGCGGTGCAATGTCTTCACAGTATGTGTCCAACAACACCCCCTGGTACAGTTACAGGCATCTCATTAAATCAGTTGAATTTGACAGCCGTATAACAAGCGTGGGACAATATGCATTCTATAATTGTACCAATCTTGAAAGTGTACCCCTCCACGATGGAATAACAAGCATAGAAAATTCGGCATTCTCAAACTGTTCAAATCTTAAAACCGTTTCATTGCCTGACACTCTCACAACCATAGGAGCAAATGCATTCAGATATTGCACATCCCTTGAAAATGTGACTGTTCCCGAAAGTGTAACTTCTTTTGGAACTTATGTCTTCAGCGGATGCACCTCAATGAAAAATGCAACAGTATCTGCCAAGGCTTCTGCTACGAACACATATCTGTTCTACAACTGCACAGGTCTTGAGAGCGTGACAATTGGTGAAGGAATAACAAAAATCAGTCAGGCAACATTTAAAAACTGCACAGCCCTTAAAGAAGTTTATCTGCCCAAATCCCTCACAATAATTGACAAGGAAGCATTTTATGATTGCAAAAACCTTGCTGATATCTATTATGCAGGAAATCAGAATGCATGGAACACCATTACCCAAAACACAAACTGGTCATATAACGCCGGAGCATCAACAAGCAAAAAGACCTACACCGTAAACTATGGCGAGGAAAACTACTTATCAGGCAAGTGCGGAGACAATCTCACATGGATTTATTGGGAAAAGAATAAAACTTTGGAGATTTCAGGAAGCGGTGCAATGAGTGACTGGACATCATCATCTTCAGTTCCTTGGAATTCATGCAGTCGCAGTATAGAAACTATAGTCATAGACGGCGAGGTGACAAGCATCGGAAGTTATGCATTTTACTTTTGTTTGTCACTTACAAGCATAACTATGCCGGACAGCATCACAGCCATAGGTGATGACGCATTTGGAAGATGTACATCTCTTGAAAGCCTTGATATGCCGAAAAATCTTTCGACAATCGGAGATGATGCTTTCTCATACAGTTCATCCCTTAAAAGCATAAATCTGCCAAAAAGTCTCACATCTATTGGTTCAATGGCATTTTTCGGATGCTCTGTGCTTAGTGATATTTACTATGCAGGAAGTGAATTTGCCTGGGGAAGTGTAACCTTTGGCTCAAACTGGAATTTTGGTGCAGGAAATTCAAACGAACCCTCCGGAGTAACTATTCATTTCGGCGAGGAAAACCCAACCTCAGGAAAAGTGAATGACACAATTTCCTGGCTCTATTCACCCGAAACGAAAACCCTTGAAATTACGGGTGAGGGTGAAATTGATTATTTGAATTCCCCGGAAGAAGCACCATGGTATTTATACAAAAACGAAATAGAAAAAGTTGTTTTCGGAGATGGTGTCAAAAACGCCCCGTCATATGGTTTTTATCAATATCCCGCTCTTATGAGTGCAAGTTTTGGAAAAGGATTTGAACATGTTTCGTCCTACACCTTCTACAAATGTCCCCAATTGAGCGAGATTTCCTTCCCTCATGGAACAAAGATACTCTATTCTGAATCTTTTTATTTCTGTGAGAACCTCACAAACGTATATCTCCCTGCAAGCATAAGCAATATCAGCCGTGACACCTTCAGAGGATGCCGTTATTTAGAAAATATATATTATGCCGGCACTGAAGATATGTGGAAAAATGTTCGAAAGGGGGATTCGTGGGACTCTGCCGCAGGTGCAACAACGTCAAACTTTAAGTATATCCTCCACTACTCATCGGGCTCGTCAATTGAACTTTCATCAGACAAAGTGAAAGTTGAAATTGCACCAAAAACATCTGCCACATTGCTTGTGGTAAGTTATGACGGAGCAAAAATTGCTGATACGAAAAACTGCATTATTACAGAGTCAGGCAGTATATCTCTTGCATCAGACGGACTTGGACTTAAAATGCAATCAGGAAACACCCTCAAGGCATTTTTGTGGGATAGCCTTGAAGGTATGAACCCTCTTTGCAAAGCCCAAAGCATTTTGGTATCATAAAAAGGCTGTTAGTTATATGAAAAAAGCAGGCTGAGCCTGCACCCAAGTCGCGGGCGTAATTTGATATACATCTTGTCTCGCGAACTAAATTCTGCGTAATTTCCTATACAGTTTAAAAAGCAGGCTGAGCCTGCACCCAAGTCGCGGGCGTAATTTGACATACATCTTGTCTCGCGAACTAAATTCTGCGTAATTTCCTATACAATGAAAAAAGCGAATTTGTATTTCACCGCCAAAAGGCGGATGAAGATTGAACCTATCCCTGTCAAGTAGACAGTGTAAATAACAAAAATTTTATGATATACATCCCACATTTCTGTGGGGTGTATATTTTTATGCCGCCATTAATTCATGATACTCTAGCGGTGATAAAC
>SVJK01000017.1 GCA_015069015.1 Oscillospiraceae bacterium | reverse complement strand
CACACGGTCAACGATTGGACGAATTCTGTATTCTCTTGAGTGATAGAATTCCTTTGTGTCTCTTGAATAGATACATGCAGACCAGCCATTATCGGATGCTGAATGTGAAACACGAAGTGATGAAATTACATATTCAAAATTGAATTTTTCAACCATCTGTTCGAAAATGCTCTTGTATCCTGCAAGTTCAAGTTCTCCGCTTGTAACATCTGTTTCACCGGGTTTGAAACCAAGAACTTTTTCAGCATCTTCTTCATTTCCGATACAAACATCAACATACTGCATGAGATTTGTCATAATGCGCTGTGCCTTTTCACTTGACCAGAGTTTCTTTCTGAAGTTGAGGTCGCAGCTTACTTTAACACCTTTAGCTTTTGCAGCTTTGAGTGCAATTTCTGTAAGTTCTGCTGCTTTATCAGAAACTGCAGGAGTGATTCCTGTGAAGTGGAACCAGTCACATCCGTCAAAAATTTTATCAAAATCAAAATCTGCTGCTTCTGCTGTGGAAATTGAAGAGTGCGCTCTGTCATATACAACGTTGGATGCTCTCATTGCAGCACCTGTCTCAAGGAAATATATTCCGAGTCTTTCACCGCCACGCGCAATATTGTCTGTTTTAACGTTCATTTTGCGAAGAGCAGCAACTGCACATTCACCTATTGGATTTGCAGGAACTTTTGTTACGAATTCTGCATCGTGTCCGTAGTTTGCCAGTGAAACTGCAACATTAGCTTCACCGCCGCCATAGCAAACATCAAATTCGTCTGCTTGAATGAATCTTTCGTTATTGGGAGTTGATAAGCGAAGCATAATTTCGCCCATTGTTACAACTTTTGCCATTTTGGAAAACCTCCGTGTAAAATTATTTTATTAATAAAAATTATTTTGCTCTTGCTATCTTAATGTTTTCAACAAACTGTTTTGCTGTTTCTGTGATGAGTTCATAGTTACCTGTTTTTGCACCTGCTGTTAGAGATCCGCCGGCTCCTACTGCTACAACACCTGCTTTGATCCAGTCTGCAACATTGTTCACATCAACACCGCCTGTGGGCATAATGTTTGCCTGAGGAATGGGGCCTTTGATTGCTTTTACCATACCGGGGCCAAAAGCATCTCCGGGGAAGAGTTTTATGATGTCACATCCGAGTTCGAGCGCTTTTACAACATCGTGAATTGTCATGCATCCGGGCATACAGGGAACTGCATATCTGTTACAGAGTTTGATGGTTTCTTCATCAAAATAAGGGCTTACTATGTACTGCGCACCGGAAAGGATTGCGATACGTGCAGTTTCTGCATCAAGAACTGTACCTGCTCCAAGAATGATATCATTTTCTGTATAATGATTTGAAAGTTCTTCAATAACCTTGTGAGCCTTGGGAACTGTGAATGTCATTTCAATTGCAGGAACTCCTCCTGCGATACATGCATCGGTAATCTTCATTGCTTTTTCAGCATTTTCCGCTCTTACAACAGCAACTATACCTACATCTTTAATCTTCTGAATAACTGTGTGTTTATCCATTTTTATTCCTCCTTGCGAAAAATAACTATTTATGGTATTATTATAGCATATCAAATATTCATTTGTCAAAGCAATATCATATATTTTTATACAAAATATGTAAAAAATTACTATCAATATACACAAAAGAAAGGTTTCTTAATGAAATGAAAAAACTTTTTTTAATGCTTACATTGGTTTTCGCCATAGTTTTCTCATCGTCAGGTGTCATTGCCTTTGAATTTTCCGCATTATCGGTTAAAGATACAGACAGGCATTGGGCAGAAAATGACATAAATGAGCTTTTTGAACTTGGTGTAATGAAGGGATATGACGGAAATGTGAATCCTGATCAAAATATTACAAGGGGAGAATTCGCCGCGCTTTTGTCACGTGCATTTATAATTGAAAAAAACAGAGACTACAGTTTTTTGGATATTACATCAGAAAACATATTTTACGACTGTATTTGTGCGTTGACTGAAAATAGTATTATATCCGGATATACAGACGGAACTTTCAGACCTGATGCGCCTGTTACAAGAGAAGAAATTGTGATTATGATTTCAAGGATAGCAGGAAATGAAAACTCATATCCCATTCCCGTTTTTTCTGATATCAAAAAAGATTATATATGGAAATCTGAACTTGCAAAGGTAACCGGTGACGGTGTTATATCCGGTTTCCCCGACGGAAGCTTCAGACCGAAAGGATATGCAACAAGAGCTCAATGTGCATCAATAATTCTTAGTGCTATGAAAGCATACATTCCAAAAGGTGATGAAAGCGAAATAATAAATTCTGCAAATTTATTTTTGAACAATCATTTTTCCAATATTCACGAAAATCTTTCAGGAAGTGCAAAAGACGAATCTGAATATGTGAAGGAAACATACAAAAAGGCCGAAGAACTGGGTTATTCTGTTACAAATCATATCAGTAACATCTTATATCCGAAGATGAATCAATCGGGTCCTTTCACCGTTATGGAAGCAAATTACGATGTTTCCGTGACTATTAACGGACAGACAAAAAAATACAAGGGTTATTCCGAAATTAAATTATTAACAATCGGAAATGTTACGAAAGTATACTCCCACACAAGAGGAATTAAAAAGAATTATCCCATAAACCTTACCTGGGAAGTGTTCTCTTCTCCCCCATCCTATGAAACGCCCGGTGTAACAACTGTTTCACCAACTTGCTTCAGAGTTTCAAGCGAAAAAAGAAGCAACGAAGTTGTCACCGAAATGTATGACGAAAACGGGAAAGGATTGTTTTTCAACTCGTCATTGAAACAGGATTATATTGATTATGCAAAATCAAGAGGTTATGAGGTTTGGGCAATGTATAAAACCGATTTTAAAACCTATACTGCCTCTCTTATTTTAAACAGCAACACAATGAGAAAACAAGCATCTGACAAGCTGCTTGAATATATTCTTACATTCGGTCTTGACGGCATCAACTTTGATTTTGAAAATATGTATGAAAAAGACCGAGGCGCATATACCAATCACGTCAAAGAGATTGCCATTATGGCTCATACTCTCGGTGCGACAATTTCTGTGTGTGTGAACAGATTTGAGCCAACAAGTTCAACCTGGTCAATGTGTTATGACAGAAATGCCCTTGGAAAGATATGTGATTATGTTGCTCTTATGGCATATGATCAGTATTCCTCAGGAAGCAGGACTCCCGGCCCTGTTGCAGGTATGCAATGGACAGAGTATTGCATTAATACTACCTTGAACGAAGTGAAAGGAGAAAAACTCCTTCTTGGGATGCCATATTATATCAGGTATTGGGAAGTAAAAAATTCAAAAGCCGTTAAATCATATACATTTTCGATGAAAGATGCGATTAATAAGATAAATCTCTTTAATATTATGCCCGAATATGACGGCAAATATATGCTAAACAAATATAAATGGACAGACGGCGAAAAGGAATATGTTATGTGGATGGAAAATGCCGACACAATTAAGAACAGGGTTATTCTTTCAAAACGGTATAACCTTGCCGGAGTGGCAAGCTGGAGAAGAGGTTTTGAAACCGAGGATGTATGGTATGGAATTGAATCAGAGTTATACAGATAGGTGTTGTATCATTATGTTAATTGTGTTATAATTAATATATACATTGTTTTATTACGTTGCTTTAAATATATTTAGGGGGTGCTACTATGAGAAAAACCAAAATTATATGTACACTGGGACCGTCGAGTGACAGCGAGCAGGTGTTTACCGATATGTGCCTTGCGGGGCTTAACGTTGCAAGACTTAATTTCTCCCACGGTACATATGAAGATCACCAAAAAAAAATTGACATGGTGAAATCCGTAAGAGAAAAGTTGGAAATCCCCGTGGCGATTATGCTTGACACAAAAGGCCCTGAGTACAGGATAAAAACTTTTGAAAACGGAAGTATTGTTCTTAGTGACGGTGATGAATTTACGTTTACCATCAGGGATGTGATTGGAAATCAGAAATGCGTTGGCGTGAATTATGAAAAACTAACGGATGATTTAGAAATCGGCGATACTATTTTAGTAAACAACGGTCTGGTTATATGCAAAGTAAAGAAAATCACCGATACCGATGTCATATGTGATGTGATGATTGGCGGAACATTATCTGACAGAAAAAGCATGAGCTTCCCCGGAAAAGTTCTCAACAAGACATATCTGAGTGAGCAGGATAAAAACGATCTTCTTTTCGGTATCAAAAACGATGTTGATTATGTTGCCGCATCATTTGTTTCATCAAGACAGGATATTCTTGATGTAAAAAATTTCCTCTGTGAAAACGGAGGAGAAAACATAGGACTTATTGCAAAGATTGAAAACCGTACGGGAATTGACAATATTGATGAAATATGTTCGGAATGTGATGGAATTATGATTGCAAGGGGCGATCTTGGGGTGGAAATTCCTTTTACTGAGCTTCCTGCTGTCCAGAAATATATTATTGAAAAATGCAGGCTTTTAGGAAAAAGAGTTATTACTGCAACTGAAATGCTTGAGTCTATGATATATAATCCAAGACCAACAAGAGCAGAAATTTCAGATGTGGCAAATGCAGTTTATGACGGTACGAGTGCCGTTATGCTTTCGGGAGAATCCGCTGCAGGAAAGTACCCTACAGAAACCGTGAAGACAATGGCAGGAATTGTTGAAGAAACAGAAAGCCACATAAATTATACAAAAAGATTTAAGAATACCGAATTTAAAATAAGAAATAATGTGGATGCGGTTTCTCATTCTACATGTGGGATGGCAATAGATATTAATGCAAAAGCAATTGTTGTTTCATCAATGTCGGGAATGACGGCAAGAATGGTTTCAAGATTCCGCTCACCTATGGATATTATCGGTATGACAACCGACAAAAAGGCTTGGTATAAGCTTGCTCTTTCCTGGGGTGTAATCCCTGTGCTCAGCGATTTTTTCAATTCTACAGATGTTCTTTTCTATCACGCATGTAAAGCCGCCAAAGGTGTGCTTAATCTCCAAAAGGGAGATACAATTGTTATGACCGGAGGTCTCACAAACGGTCGAAGCGGAAACACAAATATGATTATTGTTGAAACAATTTAAATAAACAGGTCTCTGATACATTCAGAGACCTGTTTTTGTTCAAACTTCATGATTATCATTATTCAAAAGAGTTTCTTTAACTTTTGAAAAACGTTCTTCTATTTTTCTTTCAAGATCTGCAATTTCATCTGATATCTTATCTTCAGATTTCTTTGCCACCTGTTTAAAATATAATCCCGAATCCGATTCTATCTCACCGGGAGATGCCGAAACGGACTTTTTCATAATTTTTTCACACACACACACACTGTCGCCTACGAGAACTTGTCCACAATACTGACATTTTCTGCGTTCGGACTGCTCGGTTTTTACTGTTATACCAAAGCCGTCACCGACGCAACTACACTCCTTGCCATCTTCAAGTTTGCGATGGCAATATACACAAAATCTACCCGGTTCTTCATTTCCGCCGGAAGCAAGAATTTTGCCAAGGGTGTCATTTGCCTCACGGCATGGACACATCTCTCCTTTTTTGACCATGTTACCACATCTTGAACACTTGTACAGATTGGTTTCATCTAATATATCCTCATTCTGAGACTGCTCTACATCGACAACATTCTCTTCTTCGGATATATCGGTTCCATAAATACCTTCTTCATCCTGTTCAAAACCGGCAAGCTTTTTATTCCTGACGCAAATAATGGAAAATTCAGAAATCAGCATAATACCAACATTGACTATGGCATACAACCACAAGAAAGCGGTGTTGTCAAGCGAAGCGTCGATATCAGCAAACAAAGCTATAAGAACAACTGAAAGAGAAAGAATGAGTGACACTGTGTATGTTATTATATTTCGGATATTATATTTTATATCCAGTATGTTTATAAATGCTGAAACAAACGGTGCAAATATGAGATAGGAAAAGAAAGATGCTTCCCTGAATATTGTCTCACCACCAATTGTCAGACCATATATAACATTTATACCTGATGCATATATTCCATCAGATTTAAAGAAGGGCAAAAAGAGCATAAACACGGTTGCCATCTGCAAAATAACGATTATGATACGCAGTAGGTATTCATTCATTTTGGGAGCAAGACCGCCTACTCTTTTTTCATATTTTGTGGCAATAATAAGTCCCGGAATTGAGCCAAATATCGGCATAAAGGTGCACAAAGCGGTTGCAAAGAACCTATTTCTTTGTTTTCCTCTGAATAACAAAGATACTATTTTGCAATATGAAACATATATTAAAAAAGCAAAAAATACTATCACTAAAACCGACATTTGTTTATTCCTTCGTTATTACACAAAATTATTTCTCTTTCTTTACAAGATAATCAATTCCAAATCCAAAAATTGCTCCGAGAGGAAGAATAAGTTTGAGATACCAAGCATCACACAAAGAATCGTTAAGGAAATACCAAGCCGCTGTGTTGGGGCTATCACTATATTCCATTACAGCTTCCATAAATTCGCCTGCTTCACATATACCCCAGATGATGAGTGAAAGAATTGTTACAACAAAGCATGCAGCGGATGCAATCAATGCAGATAATTTGTTTGCTTCGGGTTTGAGTGCTTTGAGTGCAAAATAAAGAGGTGCGAGATTAAGAGCAAAATAGATTACCATCCAGATTGCATTTGCACCCTCGCCATCTTCAACTGCACCTGCAGCGATGGGAAAGCACATTTCATTCATACCAAGGAAGAAGCACACGATATATGTAATTGCAAGAGCAGCAAGTGAACCCAAGCCTATCCAATGCAATGTACGGTCACCGGGTGTTGTAAGATTTGCGGGCAAATATGATTTTGCCAAGTTCAAAATTCCTTTTCCTGCAGAAACTTTCTGCTGATAAATGGGCTGCTGATAAGCATAACCCTGCTGGGGCTGTGCAGCATTTGCCGCCTGAGTTGCAACGGGAGCTCCGCATTTGTCACAGAACTTCATGTTATCTGCAATCTGCCCACCACATTTTTCACAAAATGCCATAATAAATTACCTCCTTAAAATAAATGTGTTCAAACGACACAAATTTATTATATTATACACCATATATAGTGACTTGTCAATTTTTTATACTAAAATAATATATGTTTTTTTATATTATCAAACTATAGACTTTTCAATATTAACGTACCTGATATTTTGAAACCTTCCAAGACATTTTTCTTCTTATAATACAACCTGCCTCGCCTATAAGGGCGAGGCAGGTTACTATGAAACTATATTATTTCATTTTTTTGAGATATCTGTTGTATGCATCTTGGTGAATCTTAATATATGTTTTATATTCAGGTTTAGCTTTTGCTATAGCTGCATCATATGTATCAATTGATGCTTCTCCACGAATGATTTCGTTGATAGCTGTTTCGAGGGGAGCTTCAGCAGTATAGCTTACATCAAGCATTCCATCAAGTTCATCCTGTGTAAAGTTGAGTGAAGGAATAGCATGTTTTTTGGATTCTTCTGAAGAGAGATTCCAAGTGATAAGAGCATCTTTCTGAGTCTGAAACGGATAGTAGGCATTGAGATAGTCAGGATGCTGGTTGAATCCCGGATGGTTACAGGGAAGCATGTAATAATATAACGCTTCTTCTATAGAATTGAATCCGTGGTAATTTGTGATTCTGTCTGTGTATGTATATACGGTTCTATCAGCAGTCTCTTCTTTGGTAAATGTATATCCCTCAACGCCAAAAATGTTGAGGATTGCGCCTTCTTTACTGTAGAAGTAATCAGCCCACTGCATAGCTTTTTCATAGTTACCGCAGTTATAGGTGATTGCAATAGCACGGTCAGAAGCCTCTACATATGTCATCTGATATTTTGATGGTGTTCCGTCTGCTTCTGACGGGAAAGGACAAGCTACAACTTCAAAATTGGGGTCAAATTTCTGACCTGCAGGTGTAATTGTACCAAGGTCACCGCCGATATAACCCCAGGAAGCAATTGCCCGGTTGTTTACGATATGTGATCTTACTGTTTCACCGTCATTTGTTGAGAAAGATGGATCAAGATACCCTTTTTTTACCCATTCTGCCATTTTTGCTACATATTCTTTGTAGCCGGGCTGGAAAGGAGCAAATACTACCTTGTTATTTTCAAGATAGACACCCTTACCTACACCATATGCTGTGTTGAATCCCTGAGCACCATAACTATTGAATGAAATTACATCAAGTGTTGATGAGAAGGGATACTGAATTCCTTCTGATTTTGCTTTGGCAAAAACTGTTTCCCATTCAGCAATGTTTGTAGGAATTCCCATTCCCCATTTTTTCAGAAGGTCGCCTCTGATGTAGAGACCGCCGAAACCTCTTGTTGTACCAATGTTGAGAACATTGAAGCCATAGAACTGACCGTCAGCTGTTGTGCTCTGTGCTTTCCAGTATTTGGGGCTTGTTTCTATGTCTGCAAGACCTTCTCTGAAAATAAAATGCCCTTCATCTCCACTTACGCAAGCGTAGAAGTTGGGAGCATTTTCTTTGAGATAATCATTGAGGGCAATGATCACACCATCATCAATAGCCTGCTGAGGACCACCGGGATATGCACTCCAATTGAAGTCTACAAGTTCTGCTCTGTCATCGGAAGAAATCATTGTTATAAATGCTTCATTACCGCTTGAACCTGCAATTGGATGCATAAATCTGATGTGCACACCTGTTGCTTTTTCCAACTCTTTGAACATGAGCATATCATTGTAATCTACAATTCCGGCTCTCTGTGACAGACCGTCCATTATTGTCCAGAACGTGAATTCTTTGCCATCGTGTTCAGGACGTTTTCCTTTAACATCTTTTTCCCTTTGTTCAGTTTTGACGCTTCTTCTTTTTTCGTTGCGCTGTGAATCATCATCTTCACTGCCACACGCAGAAAAAATTGAAAACACAAGTGCAATCAGAGAAATCACCGCAATAAATCTGAGTGTCTTTTTCATGTTTGAACCTCCGTTAATATTTGTTATTTTGAATAATGGTTTCAACTAAATTATCCATTTTTTATTATACAACAGTATATGTAATTTGTCAATTTTTGTACAACAACAATATATGTCCTGAGATTTCATATTTAAAATGTATCAACAACAGAAGGTTTCATTTTCGGTCATAGAACTAATATTACCGGCAACGCAAAAGTGCGTTTTTAATTGGCATGTCAGCAATACAATGATTACTTGCTACCCATAAATAGGGTATCATATCGAACATTTCTACTGAATCTTTCAAAAAAAACTTAGGCTCCCTTGTGTAAAGGGAGCTGTCGAACGCAGTGAGACTGAGGGATTGTTTCTCTTTTTGTGTTTTTACATTATTTAGCCATTTACAATCCCTCCGAGTTTGCTACGCAAACCCACCTCCCTTTACACAAGGGAGGCTTTGATTCGTTTCATTTTGAATTATTGTTAAACCCCAAATTATGGCACTATTCTCTATTCCCTAATCCCTAATCACTACACAAAAAAGCAGGCTGAGCCTGCACCCAAGTCGCGGGCGTAATTTGATATACATCTTGTCTCGCGAACTAAATTCTGCGTAATTTCCTATACAGTAAAAAACTGCCCCACCTATAAGGTGAGGCAGTTTACTATGAAACTATATTATTTCATTTTTTCAAGATATCTGTTATATGCATCCTGCTGAATCTTAATATATTTTTCATATTCAGGTTTAGCTTTTGCTATAGCTGCATCATATGTATCAATTGATGCTTCTCCACGAATGATTTCGTTGAGTGATGTTTCGAGAGGAGCCTGAGCAACTTCAACTACATCAGCCATTCCGTCAAGTTCATCCTGTGTAAAGTTGAGTGAAGGAATAGCATGTTTTTTGGATTCTTCTGAAGAAAGGTTCCATGTGATAACAGCATCTTTCTGAGCCTGAATCGGATAGTAACCCTGGAGGTAGTCAGGATGCTGGTTGAATCCGGGATGGTTACAGGGAAGCATGTAGTAATACAATGCATCTTCTACAGAGTGGAATCCTTCGTGATTTGTGATTTTATCTGTATATTTGTATACTTTTCTTTCAGGTGTTTCTTCAACTGTGAATGTATTACCCTCAACACCAAAGATATTGAGAGTTGCACCTTCTTCACTGTAGAAGTAATCAGCCCACTGCATAGCTTTTTCATAGTTACCGCAGTTATAGGTGATTGCGACAGCACGGTCGGAAGCTTCTGCATATGTCATCTGATATTTTGCAGGTGTTCCGTCTGCTTCTGCAGGGAAAGGACAAGCTACAACTTCATAGTTAGTATCTTTTTTCTGGCCTTCAGGTGTAACTGTACCAAGGTCACCACCGATATAACCCCAGGAAGCAATTGCCTGGCCGTTTACGATATATCCTCTTACCTTTTCACCATCATTTGTTGAGAAGGAAGGATCAAGATATCCTTTTTTAACCCATTCTGCCATTTTTGCTACATATTCTTTGTAGCCGGGCTGGAAGGGAGCAAATACTACTTTATCATCTTCAAGGTAGAAGCCCTTACCTACACCATATGCTGTGTTAAATCCCTGAGAGCCATAACCTTTGAAGGAAATTACATCAAGTGTTGTTGAGAAGGGATACTGAATTCCTTCTGATTTTGCTTTAGCAAGAACTGCTTCCCACTCAGCAATGTTTGTGGGAATTTCCATTCCCCATTTTTTCAGAAGGTCGCCTCTGATGTAGAGACCGCCAAAACCTCTTGTTGTACCGATGTTGAGAACGTTGAAGCCATAGAACTGACCGTCAGCTGTTGTAGCCTGAGCTCTCCAGTATTTGGGGCTTGTTTCAACATCTGCAAGACCGTCTCTGAAAATGAAGTGGTTTTCGTCTCCGTTTACGCAAGCGTAGAAGTTAGGAGCATTTTCTTTGAGATAATCATTGAGGGCAATGATTATACCATCTTCAATAGCCTTCTGGGGACCACCGGGATATGCACTCCAATTGTTGTCTACAAGTTCTGCTCTGTCATCGGAAGAAATCATTGTTACAAATGCTTCATTACCTGTTGAGCCTGAGATGGGGTGCATAAATTTGATGTGTACACCTGTTGCTTTTTCCAACTCTTTGAACATGAGCATATCATTGTAATCTTCAATTCCAGCTCTCTGTGACAGACTGTCCATTTGTGTCCAGAACGTGAATTCTTTACCGTCGTGTTCAACACGTTTACCCTTGCTTCCGCATGATGCGAAAGATACAGCAAGGATTGCTACTATTGAAATAATAGCAATAAGTTTAGTTGCTTTTTTCATATTTTTTTACCTCCATTTTTTTATATAACAACTGCGTATCCGCAATTATTACCGATTTAATTAACCTTTTACAGCACCAATCATAACACCTTTAACAAAGTATTTCTGGATAAAAGGATATACAAGAAGAATCGGAACTGTTGCAACAATGATGTTTGCAAACTTGAGGTTTTCTGCAAGACCTGCAGAGTCTCCGGCACCGGCGCCCGCACCCTGTGAACCTGAACTTACTATAAGAAGATGACGAAGAACGAGTTGAAGAGGTGCTTTTGAATTGTCACGCAAATAGAGCATTGCATTGAACCATGCATTCCAGTGACCTACACCATAGAAAAGAACCATTACGGATATAACTGCCTTGGAAAGAGGAATAATGATGTGCCAGAGTACGTGCATATCATTACCGCCGTCAACCTTAACCGATTCTTCAAGGCTTCGGGGAATTGCATCAAAGTTTGTTCTCATAACAATCATGTTATATACACTTACAGCACCGGGAAGAATAAGAGAAAGAAGTGAATCTTCAAGTCCGAGCACCTGTGTATATACAACGTATGTAGGAATCATACCGCCACCAAAATACATGGTGATGAGCATCATCCATGTGAGGAACCCTCTGATTGCAAAATTTCTTCTTGTGAGAAGGAAAGCTGCAATTGTTGTTGCAACGAGGTTGATAACTGTACCGACAACAACAACAAAAATTGTAATTTTATATCCGTTTAAAATGTCAGCTCTTACCAGCACTTCTTTATAGGCATTTATACTGAAACCTTTTGGAAGAAGCATGAGTGTGTGAGTCTGACCCACAATATCTTTTGAAAGTGAACAGGTTATACAATACCAGAACGGATAAAGACAGATTATAATCATTACTGCCATTATTAATATGTTAAATATATTGAAGATTTTTTCACCGATTGACGGTTTATAAACCATTGCCATTTTACGTTGTCCTCCTTATCAGAATAAGCTGGTCTCGCTGACCTTCTTGGAAATCTTGTTTGTGATTGCAAGGAAAAGGATATTTACCAATGATGTAAATACACCCACAGCCGATGCGTAAGAATACTGATTTGAACCACTGGCTACAGTCGAACCAGAAAGACCGCCAAGACCTCTTTCATATGTGTATACCGAAAGTACACGAGATACTGATACTGTCTCTGATCTCTGGAGAAGGATTATCTTTTCATATCCGACGCTGAGAATCTGACCCATTCTCATGATGAAGAGAATGATGATTGTTGAAGCAATTCCGGGAATGGTGATATGGATGAGCTGTTTCCATTTTCCGGCTCCGTCAATAACAGCTGCTTCATAAAGTTCCTGGTCAATGGAGCTGAGAGCTGAAATGTATATGATACTTCCCCAGCCTATTCCCTGCCAGATACCTGTTCCAACATAGATTGTTCTGAATGCATCTGCATCTATAATGTAGTCTCTGCGTTCTCCACCAAGGAGAGCGATGAGAGATGTGATGATACCGTCATGCTGGAAGAAACGAATAATCATACTACAGATAACAACCACGGATATAAAGTGTGGCAAATATGTAACTGTCTGAATAATCTTTTTGTATTTAAGATTTTTGATTTCGTTGAGCATCAACGCAAAAATGATTGGTGCAGGGAACGAGAAAATGATTTCATAGAAACTTATGAGAAGTGTGTTCTTCATTACAGGCCAGAACATACTACCCGTAAAAAACTTATAGAAATGTGCAAATCCGTACATATCAGTCCAGGGACTGTTAAACACACCCTTTATAATATTGAAATCCTGGAATGAAATCAAGAGACCGAACATCGGCAGATAACAAAACAGAACGAAATACACGATGATGGGAATCGACATAATATAAAGTACATAATTACGTTTCATCTCATCAACGAATCTTTGCCCAAGTCCGGGCTTTTTCTTTAAATTGATGGTTTGTTCTTTCACATTAATGCCCTCCAAATAAGTAATACGTATAATATGTATCAAAAAAGAGTGAGACATATTACATATAGTGACATTTTTCGCATTTGACTGTACACAAGATAAAATATCACTATACAATACTCTAATATTATATATGAATTTTTTACAAAAATCTATAGACAAAATGATATTTGTGTGGTATAATTCGGTACAAATAAGTCATTCTTTTTAAGGAGTTGTATCCATTTTTATGAATAATAAACATAACGTTAATTATATGACAATCAAAAAAGGAGAATTCTACATTGAGTCTCTTTCTTCTGCACACCGCTATATTGATCCGCCAAATGTTTATATCAGATATGCCAACGAGCACAGGCACGACAGACTCGTGTGCATTATTTCCGGTAAATGCAAGTTTGATATATTCAATGACAAACCAATAATTGCCAAAAAGGGCGACATCATATATATACCGTACAATATTGCATACCGAACTGAGTGGGAAACAGAATCAAGGGGAGAAGTATACTCCATTAACTATGTTATGAATGACAGAGACAGTCATCAGATTACCATATGTCCCGAAATTTGCTCATTTTCAAACTGTGACTCTTTTTTAACAGAGGGAATCTTCAAAGAATGTTGTTACACATTTGAAAAGGAAGAAACGGGATTTTTATTGAAGTGCAAGTACATATTAATGAAACTATTATATACTATAGTCTTGAATGAAGAACAAAAAAGCAACTCGAAAATCGGAAAAGCTCTCGATTATATAAACATAAACTACCTTGATGATATTTCAATATCAGAACTTGCCTCCATGTGCAATCTCGGTGAATGTATGTTTAGAAGATGCTTCAAAGCCGAAACCGGTATTTCTCCCATAAAATACAGAAACAAACTGAGAATTGAAAAAGCTTATGAACTTCTTACAAACGAATCACATTCAATATCTGATGTGATGGAAATGACGGGTTTCTACGATGCTTCGTATTTTAACAAAACTTTTAAACATTACATTGGGAAAAGTCCATCGGAATGCAGAAGACCAAAGCATTTATTAAATGTATGACGAGTGGACACAAAAATCTATTTCATCTATCATGTCCTCGGTGTTTTCTGATGAATACTCTATTTCTGATGAAAAAACTCTCGATATATCGCAAAGAGTTTCGAAACTTTTATTCGCTGATTTCAGGCTCATATGCATTATACATGAAGTACATAACAGACAAAAAGATATGCAGGTTTCCGGCAAGTACCCTTCAAACACTTTGGGGAAATGTCGGTATATATAATATGAAAGTATATTTTTATATGACTTTATATCGTTTTCTTCGACAGGCGTCTCAAATTCACTCCAATCTTTCATCAGCTCAAAGTACTTTTTCCCGGATTTATCCATACACTCAAGTTTTTCCGAGAATTCATACCAATATGCAGGAGATTCGCACAAAGATACAAGGGGATATTTTGTTTTTATACTTTTGATTATGTTTTCAGGTGTGTTTTCTTCATCTATGCATTTGAATAACCACTCTCTTTGCGCGAAAAATTTTTCTTCACTATTATTCAAAGAACCCGATTCTTCCGCAACATCAGATTCGAGGGCATGTGTATCTGACAAAAGAATCAACCTTGCAGCCTCTTCACAGCACATTCCTATCCCCATTTCAACCCTATCGGAAAAACAGTTTCTGAATCTCGGATGATCCCGACATATTTCGCAAAGCCATTTTTCTCCCGCTTCTGATATAATGCTGCAAAGTCCGCTTTCCGAAAGAAACGGGCATTTTTTGTTTTCATCGGTTCTGAATCGTGCACCGTCTTTGGTGAGTTCTATGTTTTCAGATATATGTTTCGCAAAGTCAGAATCGGTTTTCGTGTAAAGATTGCAGGTTTCATCATCTATGAAAATCTCCCACCCCAAGCAACAGTTGTGACTGCATTTATCTGCTATACACGAAAACAATTTGTAATATGACGGAACTATGGTTTTCATGATTTCCTCCGGAATTTACTTGTCATTTGAAAGGCGAGCAAGCTCGTAATTAATCTTTTGCATTTTCTCATCGGTTGAAGCTATGACATCTGCACATATTGCCAGTTCTTTTTCAAGAACATCAGCACCATCAAAATCTCTTTTGTAGTGCATCTTATGTTCCAAACTCGCCCAAAAATCCATTGCAATCGTGCGTAGTTGAATTTCAACCCTCATATTCTGCCTTCTGTTTGAGAAGAACACAGGAATCTCAACTATCATATGATAACTTCTGTAACCGTTTGGTTTGGGATTTTTTATGTAATCCTTCACCTCGATTAAAGTTATATCATCTTGATTGGTAAGCATCTTTCCTATCATATATATATCATCTATAAACGAGCATATGACCCTTACACCGGCAACATCATTAAGGTTTTCGAGAACAGATTCCATTGTTACAGGAAGATTTTTTCTTTTTAGCTTTTCGACAATACTTATGGGGCTTTTCACCCTTGATTTTATCATTTCTATCGGATTACGATTATAAGCAACTGAAAAATCATCATTCAAAACTTCGAATTTTGTTCTGACTTCTTTTATTGCACAGTTGTACATCATCATAAATTCGGAAAAGCCTTTGAACTGTCTGATGACAGTTTCATCATCCATGTTGTTAAATAGTATGGGAGTATCATTCGAAATAAAAGTTTTATGAAGTTCTCTTTCAATCATTTTTATCTTTCCTTTCGCTATGTTATACACAGTATATTTACCGCTCCGTTGATTATATCACATCAGATATTCATTGTGAATAGTTAGATGTAAAAATTTACAATTTGTAAACAAAGCTAAATCTATTAATTTTGTACTTGAATTAAACAATATAGTATGTTATAATAATATCAATGTGTTTAAATGCATATCAGAGGTGATGTACTAATGATAGGATATTATAACTATTCGGTAATACTAACATATTTCGGACTTTGCAGTGCTGTGTTCGGTATGACAATTGCTCTTCAGGGTGATGTCAGAATTGCACTTTTGTGTCTTATGATTTGTGGTATATGTGATATGTTCGACGGAACAATTGCCAGAAAATGCAAACGTTCGGAAAATGCCAAATCTTTTGGCATACAAATTGATTCTTTATGCGACCTTGTATGTTTTGGTGTTTTCCCGGCTATGCTCGGATACGGTCTTAAAAATCTTGAGGTCAGCTGGATTGATATTGTTGCATCTTCGTTTTATGTCCTTGCAGCAATCATCAGGCTTGGATATTTTAATGTTCAGGAGATAAACAGAGTGAATTCACAAGGCGGGAAACGTGAATATTATGAAGGTCTTCCCGTAACATCTGTCGCACTTTTGCTCCCTGTTATATTTTTGATGGATATGTATGTCAAACCACTTGTGACAATTAAAATATATAGTGTTGCTCTTGTTTTAATCGGTATCGCATTTATAACCAAATTCAAGATCAAAAAACCATATATGCACGGGCTGATTATAATTGCGTTCCTCGGGCTTGTTGTTTTCCTGCTCATACTATTAGAAGGAGATAATATTTCTAATGTCCAAGTTTCTTTATAATACCGTTTTCGGAAGAATGATTCTCAAAGTACTCGTAACACCTGCTATTTCCAAAATTGCAGGTGTTTTTATGAACAGCAAACTGTCAAAGCATTATATCAACAGGTTTATAAAATCAAATAATATTGATATGTCTGATTATATATTGGATAACTGGAGCTGTTTCAACGAGTTCTTCACAAGAAGACTCAAAAACGGCAAAAGATCTGTGGATATGCACGACAATTCACTTATAGCACCATGTGACGGATATCTTACGATTTATGACATTAATCCCGATTCTGAATTTGAAATTAAAAACTCGGTATATTCATTAAAAGACCTTGTAAAAAACGAAACTCTCGCAAAAGAGTATGAAAGCGGTATCTGTCTCGTTTTCAGACTGACGCCTTCTGACTATCACAGATATATTTATCCCGATAACGGTGCCAAAGGAAAAAACTATTACATTCCCGGTAAGCTTCACACCGTAAGGCCTATTGCATTTAATCATTATCCTGTTTTCAAGACAAATTCAAGAGAATATACAATTCTGCGAACAAACAATTTTGATGACGTTGTGTTCATGGAAGTGGGCGCAATGATGGTGGGAAAAATTTGCAACTATCATCAGGAACACAATTTCAGACGCGGAGAGGAAAAAGGAAGATTTGAATTTGGCGGCTCAACAATAATTATGCTCCTGAAAAAAGATATTGCTTATATTGACCGCAGTATTCTTGATTACCTCAAAGAAAACGAAGAATATCAGGTGAAACTTGGTGAAAGAATAGGATTCAGAATGTGAGTTACAGAAAAAACTCATCATCCAAGCACATATGTGCTTAGGTGATGAGTTTTTATTATGTATAATTAATATTCAATCTGTACGGTTTTTCCATTATCTGCAGAATCTATAACTGCTCTGCAAACCTTTACGGTTGCCATACCTTCCCTACCGTTCGTGGGAACAGGTGTGTCGTCTAAGATTGCATTAATGAATTCATTGTGTTCACCGGTAACATTATGGTTATCAACATTGATGGGATAACGTACATAAACTTCGTTTTCCTGTTCTCTTCCAAATGCTCCGTCAAGAATTTTTTCGCCGGGAACCACTCTTTCACGGTGAACAGTTATAAAGTTGTCAGTGTTATCAACGACTATTGTTCCTTTTGTTCCGTAAAGCTGTGTTCTCATTGTGTAAGGTCTCTTACATCCTGATGATGTAAACATTTTACCAATCACGTTATTGGGAAATTTGAAAATTGCCACGGTACAGTCATCTGTAGGAAGTTCTGTGAGAACTTTTTTTGTGCTGTAGGCTGTTGTTTCTGTAGGATCACCTGCAATCCAGCGAAGAAGATCAATTGCATGACACGCTCCGCCTATTACAATGTGACGAAGGGGATCTGCACGCCATGTTGTGGCATTGGTAAAGGATGAATAGTCATGTGCATATGTGGATTCAGCATAGAAAAGTTCACCGATTATGCCTTCATCAAGAAGTCTTTTTGCTTCAATGAATCCGGGGGTCATACGACAAATCTGACCTATCATAAGTTTCTTTCCTGTTTCATCTTCTGCCTTTACCATTGCTTCACAATCTTCAATTGTGAGAGCCATTGGTTTCTCACACAAAACATGTTTGCCTGCATAAAGTGCCTTTACAGAAAGTTCTCTGTGCATCTGGTCATTTGTTGCAACAATCACAGCGTCAATGTCTGCATCTTTAAGCATTTCATCGTAATCGGTATACATACCTACGCCTTCAAGTTCAAACTCTTCTGCTCTTTTTTTCATACATTCTTCATCTTTATCGCAAAGAGCAATGATTTCTGCTTTTTTCTGATTCTTAAGTCCGCCAATATGGATTTTTGAAAAACTTCCACATCCTACAATGGCGAATTTTATTTTTTTCATTTGGATACACCTCTTTTATGATTTAAGTTTAAATCCATTTTACCATATAGCGAGTTAAAATCAATAAGAAAAAACACATAATACATATGTTTTTGTTCACTTCAATTTTTAAATGTAATCAAATTTATCTTGACTATTTTCGTATATGGTTTATAATATTTGTATAATGTCTTACCAAGGAGATATTTTCGTGAAAAAACTATTATATATCATATCGTTCATATTAATCATATCATTTCTTCTCCCCTTTTGTGCATCTGCCCATTCTGCACCTGATGAGATTTCCGTGCACGATTTTTCAGGGGTCTTATCTGACGGAATTAAAACTTACATAAAATCAAAAAATGACATTCTGTTTTCTGAAACAGAAGCAAAAATAATATTTGTTACAACACAAGATTCAGGTGAGCAAAACATTAATGATTTTTGCGAAGATTTATATTCAAATTGGAGAATTTCGGAAATCGGAAGAAGAAACAGTATCTTTATGGTTGTGGATACCAAAAAAGAAGAATATGCTTTTCTTATCGGAAAAAGCATCAGACTGGCTTTGCCTGAATCGGATATGTACAAGTATATTGTAGATAATTTTGAGCCCCATTTATTAAAAAGAGATTATGATAAGGCAGTATTTGCAACGTATAATGCAATTGCAAAATGGTATGAGGAAAAATATGAGGGTTTAAATCTCAATCTTGATAATGATGTATTTAAATATGTGGGCGGCGAAAAAACAAAAGATAAAGATATAAAAGAAAGCAATCTGTGGTTATGGATTGTATTGATTGTATCCCTCATTCTTATGGTTGTCGTCTTAAAAATCAAAAGAAATATTGAACTTAAAATAAGGCAACACGAAAGACGAGTACTTCGTAAGAAATTCAAAATTGATATTGACAAAATAACTAATTCGTGATACAATCATCCTTGTGTCAAATCGGGATATAGCGCAGTTTGGTAGTACACCTTGGACACAGAGTATACTCAACAAAATTTAATAATTATCCATTTATTAAACATAATGAATGGTTTTTTCGGGAATTAGCGCAGTTTGGTAGCGCGCATCGTTCGGGACGATGAGGCCGCAGGTTCAAATCCTGTATTCCCGATTACATCAAAACACCGCATAAACGCTGAGTTTATGCGGTGCTTTCTTTTGGCATAAAATATATAATGAAAACAGAATTATTATTAATCTTCATTGTAACATTCAAAGATTTCATCAATTCTTTCGGCGTCTTTATTTTTGGTAAGAGCACTTATCAGAGGAACTGCAACAAATGAAACTGCCATTGCACAAACACCCATTTCAGGTGATTTTTCTGCTGCTGCACCAAATCCAGAATTAAGTGAGATTACAAGGGTTGAAATTCCAACAACCAAAAGTCCTGAAATAACACCTGAATATGCACCGATCTTTGTGATTTTCTTTGAGAAAAGTCCCCAGATGTAAGGCCCTATGAAGCAACCGGAAACAATTCCCCAGGAAAAAGACATGAGGCTTACGATGATAGGAATGTTTTGTGTTGCAAAGATGAATGAGCAAGCAACAAACGCAAGGCAAAGAACTCTTGTGAGAACCATCTGTGTTTTGGATTTTGTCTCTTTCTTTCTTACTGCAGGGATAAGGTCAACTGCAACAGCAGATGCAGATGTTAAAACAACTGCCCCGAGAGTTGACATTGATGCAGAAAGAAGAAGAACCATTATAACCGCAAGAAGAATAATTCCAAGGGTTCCTCCGCCTAAAACTTCCATAAGAACTGTGGGGATGACAGAGTCAACACCGCCGGATGGAAGATTTCCGTCAAGAATGAGTCTTGATGTAGAGCCGACAAGATATGCACCGCAGCCTATAACAATACAGAAAATTGTTGAAATGACAGTACCCCTTTTGATTGCCGCTGTGTCTTTTATGGCATAGAATTTGCCAATCATCTGAGGTAGTCCCCATGTACCGAAACTGGTGAGCATAATGTTTACACAAAGGAATTTAAAAGAAGAACCACCAAAGATGCTTGTGAGTTGTTTTCCGTCCTGAGGAATTGCTCTGAGATTTTCAATAAGTCCCGAAATTCCGCCAACTGTATCGTGACCGAGAACTGCAACAATCAGACACACAACTCCGGCAATCATAATAACGCCCTGAATAAGGTCTGTGTAGGCTGTTGCAATGTAGCCCCCTGCAACAAGATAAACGGCTGTGAGACATGCAATGATGAGCATCCATACCCAGGTTTCAACACCGGGGAAAACTGCACTGAAAAGTGAACCGAGGCCTTTGTAAACCGCTGCAGAATAAGGAACAAGGAAAATAAATATAATTGCCGCAGCAAGAATTTTCATACCTTTTGAAGCATACCTTTTTTCAAAATAGTCAGGCATTGTTCTTGCATTGAGTTTTTTGGTCATTTTTCTTGTTTTGTTTGCAAAGAGAATCCAGGAAAGAAGACAGCCTAAAACAGCATTTCCGATACCGATCCAGATGCTTCCTATTCCGATGTTCCATCCGTGCTTACCTGCATAACCAACAAATACAACAGCGGAAAAATATGTGGTACCGTAGGCAAAGGCAGTTGCCCATGCTCCGATGTTTCTTCCGCCGATTATAAATCCGTCAAGGCTTTTTGACTTACCGTAACTGAAACATCCGATAAGTGCCATTGCTATCCCATAGATACTGAGAGCAACGATTGTGAAAAGTTGTGCTTTTGTCATTTGTATTCCCTCCGGGTATTGCTTTTTTCTGTAACATAGTATATAATACAAACAAAGATTAGTCAAACAAATGGTTTTAATGTTTATTATCGAAAATTTCGATGATGGAGGATGAGTATGGAACTTCGCAATTTAATTACTTTTATTCATGTTGCAGAACTGGGCAGTTTTACAAAGGCGGCAGACCAACTTGGTTATTCCCAGTCAACGGTGTCATTTCAGATAAAACAACTTGAAGAAGAACTGGGGTGTCTTTTGTTTGAAAGAATAAATCACACGGTAAATCTTACCCAAAGAGGACACGAACTTGTTTTTTATGCACATAAAATCTGCACACTTACAGATGAATTCAAAGAAAATCTTGAACAGGAAAAGGAACTTAAGGGACACATTCACATTGTCACTCCTGATTCTGTCTGTGACGATATGATAAGCAGAGACTACATAGATTTTCACAAAAAGTTTCCAGGAATTTCCGTGAAGTTTACAACTGCCGACACCTCAGTTATGTTTGATATGCTTGACCATAACGAGGCAGATGTTATCATAACACTTGACAGTCATTCCTACAATAAAGATTATGTAATCGTAAAAGAAGAACCCCTTTCAATGCATTTTGTGGCAAATTCAAACTCGGAATTTGCAAAGCGAAAGAACATTTCCATTCACGACATTATAGATGAGCCATTTATCCTGACGGAATACGGTCAGGGGTACAGAAAGGTTTTTGACAGAGAACTTGCAAAAAAATCTCTTGAAATATCACCTGTTCTTGAAATAGGAAGAACCGATATGATAACATCCCTCATTGCACAAAGTGACATGGTTTCCTTTTTGCCCGATTTTGTTACAAAAAGTTTTGTTGAATCGGGGGATTTGTGTTACCTTGATGTTTGTGATATGAACATAGAAATATGGAAACAACTTATCTGTCACAAAAATAAATGGATGTCAAAATCACTTAAAACTTTCATGGATTATATAGTAGAAAAAGAATTTTCGTCAAAATCTGTTTTGAATTAATTATTGACGCAATATTCTTTTTTAAACCCATGAGCGCCGAAAATCTGCCACTTTCCTACTCCAAGTCTTTGAATAATGGCATTTCTTTCTTCAAGACAAAGGGATGGATCTGTGTCAACAGACGTCATAAGAATCGGAGCATATTGATTATATTCTGATTGCTCAGGTGTGAGACCGTGGGTGTTTATATAAATATCGCCCGTTATTGCAATATGGTTTGAATAGTCAATTAAAACAATCTCCCCTTTCAGATGTCCGCCTTTTCCCTCGTACACTTCAAAATGAAGTTTTCCAAAATCAAAAAACCCAATCTGAGTGACGGGTTCTGTCAGATTATCCCTGTTGTCCCACATGGGAGTGATTTTTTCCGGATTAACAGCTTTATATGAAGTGAGGATTTTACAAATGCCTATATAGGGTTTGTGAAGAGGATTAGACTCTCTGTAGCCGTCTTTGCCATCATATTCGTTTTTCAGACAGTCATAAGTTTTTTTACTTGTGATGATTTTGTCGAACATGGGCAAAAGACCGCAATGGTCAACGTCTGCGTGGGTGACAAGAATGGTTTTTTCCATATTGTCAAAACCCGGAAGAACTTTTCTTAACACATTCACCATTTCGTCGGTGTAGCAGGCATAACCGGAGTCTATAAAGAGAACTTCGCCTCCGGACTTTATGATTATGGTGTTGCTTCCACATGGAGGTTCAATGAGAATTATTTCAGTATCGTCGGTAATTTTGTGGGCGCTGATTCTGGGATTAAAGTTTTTACCTTTTGAACTTCCCAGAAGTTCTGCAAATTTACTGATACTGTCAAAGGTACGATATGGCGACAGACCTTGTTCGTCAAGAGTCTGCATTGCAAGATTGACATGTGTCAAAAGGCTGTCTCTGACATTTTCGCCAAGTCCCATTGACTTTGTCAGACCTGAAACGTATGTGTTATAGAATATGCTGTTGTCATACACTTTTTCGCTGCTATTATAATTTATCACCCTGACTTTGCAAAGTTTTTCAGCCTCTTTTAAAAACTTTGCAATCTTGTCATAGTCATCAACATAAAGTCCCATCTTGAAATACTGAAAATCTGTTCCGTTTTCCTGAGAACTTATGTAAGAAATATTGAAACTGAATTTGCTTATGAGTTCAAGAACATTTGTCACACTTCCCGGAATGTCTGCAAGACAAAATTCAATCAGGACTATGCTTGTTTTATCCGTATTGCTTTGCAGGTATCCAATCTTTTCAAGTTCGGCATCTGCCCTGTTTAACTGTTCTTCAGAGCCTTGTGCATCTATAAACAAGGTGTGTGAATCAACCGCTTTATTATAACTTACACGGGTGATGTTTATTCCGAGTTTTGAAAAGCATTTGCTTGCTTTCAGAAAGGCACCGATGTGGTTCGGCATTGAAGTTACATATGTTTTTTTCACTGTTATCACCTCTTAAATTAAAAGAGAGTGCCCAAAAGTTTCGGGCAACTCTCATTTTTTTGTATGGAAATTCATACAGAATTTTGGTTCGCGGGACAAGATGTAAATCAAATTACGCCCGCGACTTGGGTGCAGGCACTGCCTGCTATTTTTTCATTTTTTCAAGGTCATTTTTACGGATTTCAACTCTTCTCACCTTACCGCTTATGGTTTTTGGAAGTTCGTCCACAAATTCAACTATTCTGGGATACTTGTAGGGAGCAGTATGAGTTTTTACATATTCCTGAATTTCTTTTTTCAGTTCATCTGTACCTTCGTGTCCTTTTACAAGTACAATAGTAGCCTTTACAATCTGACCTCTCACTTCATCGGGAACAGGTGTGATTGCACACTCCAAAACATAGGGGAGTTCCATGATAACACTTTCGATTTCAAAAGGCCCTATGCGGTAGCCTGATGATTTTATAACATCGTCAATTCTTCCTACATACCACAGATATCCGTCTTCGTCCATTGTTGCCTGATCGCCTGTGTGATAGAATCCGTCGTGCCAAACTTCATTGGTTTTTTCCTCGTCAAGATAGTAGCCTATAAAGAGACCGCAGGGGATGTCATCTTTAACTCTGATACAGATTTCACCTGTATCTCCTGTCTTACATTCGTTTCCGTCAGGATCTAAAACAACAACATCATAAAGAGGACTTGGTTTTCCCATTGAGCCGATTTTCGGTGTGGAACCCACAAAGTTTGCAATGGAAAGGGTGGTTTCTGTCTGACCGAAACCTTCCATGATGGTCAGTCCCGTTGCTTTTTTGAACTGATTGAACACTTCGGGATTGAGAGCTTCTCCTGCAGTTGTTGCATATTCAATTGAAGAAAGGTCATATTTTGACAAATCTTCTTTTATGAAGAAGCGGTACATGGTAGGAGGAGCGCAGAATGTTGTGATATGATATTTTGCAAACATAGGTAAGATGTCTTCAGAGTGGAATCTGTCAAAGTCATAAGTAAACTGAGCCGCTTCGCAGAGCCACTGACCGTAGAGTTTGCCCCAGAGTGCTTTTCCCCAGCCTGTGTCGGAAATTGTGAAGTGAAGTCCGTCGGGGTTAACGTTGTGCCAATGTTTTGCAGTGGGATAGTGGCCGAGGGCATATTTGTAGGAATGTGTTGCAATTCTCGGATATCCCGTTGTGCCTGATGTGAAGAGCATCAGCATGGGATCATTTCCGCAGGGTGTTTTTTCCGATCTGTCAAAATGGGTGCTGAAACGTTCCATATCAACATTAAAATCTTTCCAGCCAACCTTTTTTCCGCCCACAAGAATTTTTACCATGCCGGGATAGTTCAGAGCGGCTTTTTCTGCCTCTGTTGATACATCGCCGTCTGCAGTACAAACAATTGCTTTTACCTTTGCGGCTTTGTATCTGTAGTCAAAGTCATGTTCCACAAGTTGGTTTGTTGCAGGGATTGCAATTGCACCTATTTTGTGAAGTGCAAGCATACAGAACCAGAACTGATAGTGTCTTTTCAGCACAAGCATAACCGTGTCGCCTTTTTTTATGCCGAGGGATTCAAAGTAGTTTGCGGTTTTTGCAGAATACTTTTTCATATCAGCAAATGTGAAGCGTCTGTCTGTTTTGTCATTTGCAACCCACATCATTGCAAGTTTGTCGGGGTTTTTCTCGGCAATTGCATCCACGCAGTCAAATGCAAAGTTGAATTTGTCATCATTTTTAAATGTAATTCCGTTAAATACGCCCTTATCATCATATGACGATTCAATGAATTTGTCTGCAACAGTTTCATATTTTGAAACTTTTTTCGCAATCTTTTCTTCAATTATTGGCGCTTCGGGATATTCTTCGGTTACAAGTCCGTCCTGAGGATTGAGAACAACTGCATGAAATTCGCATCCACCCTCGGAAACTGCAATCATACCGTGGGGAATGATACTGTTATAGAAAATGGAGTCTCCCTCATTGAGGATATCCACATGGTTTCCAATCTGAACTTTGAGTGAACCCTTGACAATAACGTCAAATTCCTGACCGTTGTGTGAGTTAAGGTGCATGGGAGCATTTTGTTCCTCTTCAAGATAGGGGAATTTTACAAGGAATGGTTCTGCAAGTTTACCTTTAAATTTTGGTGCAAGGTTATCATATTCAACACCGTGTTTTTTAAGAATTTTAAGACCTTCGCCCTTTCTTGTGATGGCAAAGGATGTGAGGGTTGTGCTTGTTCCCTCTAAAATGTCTACAACTTCAACACCGCAGGCCTTTGCACATTTGTAAATAAAAGTGAAACTAAAATCCGTGTCACCTTTTTCAAGGACTTTGTATTCTTCTTCTGAAACTCCCGTGAGTTTTGCAAGTTCTTCGGTTGAAAAGCCCTTTGCTTCTCTTAAGTCCTTGATTCTTCCTGCTACTTCTTTCAAACTGTAATCCATTGTTTTTGTCTCCTTTCATTTGGGAAAATCTGAAAATTGGTTACAAATTTGAATAAAACAAAAAACCCGTCTCAAAGAGAACTTTGAGACGAGTTATTATAACCCGCGGTACCACTCAAATTACGAAATTTTAAAAATTCCGTCACTTACCGGGCTCCATCAAGCCCTTTGCCTTTACGCAGCAATACGGAAGGAGTCTACTTGGCATCTGCCTTTCGGTCCTCCGACTCGGAGGTGATAGGTCATTGGAAAGTTCTGCCATTGCCTCGCACCACCCGGCAACTCTCTCAAGGCTTCACAATCCGACCGTCCTCGTCACAGTCGTTGTTTGTGATATTCAAATTTAAAATGTATTATACTCTCCAAAAAAGAGTTTGTCAAGACTTTTTTTAAAATTTTTTCGGATTATTTTTTTAGACCGAGTTTTTCTGCAGAAATATCCCTCATTTTATATTTTAGAATCTTTCCTGCCGCATTCATGGGGAATTCATCAACAAACATAAAATATCTCGGCACTTTATGTCTTGCAATGGATGCATTACCGAATTCTTTCATTTCATTTTCATCTGCGGTTTCACCTTTGTGAAGAATTATCCATGCGCAGCACTCTTCCCCATATCTTTCGTCGGGAACGCCCACAATCTGAACGTCTCTTACCTTCGGATTTGTCAGATAGAATTCCTCAATTTCTCTTGGATAGAGGTTTTCGCCCCCTCGGATAATCATATCTTTTAATCTTCCGGTAACTTTGTAATATCCGTCAGGTGTTCTCATGCAGATGTCACCTGAATGAAGCCATCCGTCAGAGTCAATTGCCTGAGATGTTGCTTCGGGCATTTTATAGTAGCCTTTCATAATGTTAAAGCCTCTTGCAACAAATTCGCCGCTTTCGCCGTCGGGAAGTTCTTCGCCTGTTTCGGGATCGATGATTTTACATTCAACACCGGGGAATGCACTTCCAACAGTCTCAACCCTGTGGTCAAGGTCTTCGTTGACTTCGCCCATGGTACAACCGGGGGATGCCTCGGTCTGACCGTAGACAGAGATGATTTCACGCATATTCATTTCAACAGATGCTCTTCGCATTAAATCTGCAGGGCAGTTTGCACCTGCCATAATGCCTGTTCTCATATATGAAAAATCGGTTTTTGCAAAATCGGGATGATTGAACATTGCAATAAACATTGTGGGAACACCGTTAAAACAGGTTATGTGTTCGTCATTTACGCAGGCAAGGGATGATTTTGGTGAAAAATAGGGAATCGGGCAAAGAGTTCCGCCGTGAGTCATCATTGATGTCATTGAAAGCACCATTCCGAAACAATGGAACATGGGAACCTGAATCATCATGCGGTCTGCAGTTGACAAATCCATTCTGTCACCGATGGTTTTGCCGTTGTTGACAATGTTTCTGTGGGTGAGCATAACACCTTTGGGAAAACCTGTTGTTCCCGAGGTGTATTGCATATTACAAACGTCGTCGGGTTTAACAAGGGATGCTCTTCTTCTCACCTCTTCACGGGGAACAAGGGAAGAACGGGAAAGCATCTGCTCCCATGTGAGACATCCGCCCATAGAAAAACCTACAGTAATAACATTTCTGAGGAACGGAAGATTTTTTGAATAAAGGGGTTTCCCCGGCTCTAAGTTTTTGAGTTCGGGGCAGAGTTGTTCTATGATTTCCTTGTAGTTGATGTCTTTGCAGTACTCAATCATAACAAGGGTATGAGTGTCAGACTGTTTCAAAAGATATTCGATTTCGTGAATTTTGTAGGCTGTGTTAACGGTAACAAGAACCGCACCGATTTTTGTTGTTGCCCAGAAAGTTATAAACCACTGGGGAACGTTTGTTGCCCAAACTGCAACGTGATCGCCGGATTTTACGCCCAAAGAGATGAGGGCTGCGGCACATTCGTCAACATCGCGTCTGAACTGTTCATAGGTTCTTGTATAGTCAAGGGTGGGATATTTAAAGGCATACTGGTCGGGATATTTTTCCACCATAGTGTCTAAAACATCAGAGAAAGTGGCATCAATAACATCATATTTTTTCCACACAAATGTGCCTGTCTTGTCTCTATTATAGTATGCTTTGTCAAAGGTCTTTTTCTCACGGTTAAGTTTTGAAATATAGTTTGCAAAGTGAGTCAGAACAATGTCTGCATCGTTGATTTCTTCATTCCATGATGCACAGATATATCCTTCATAGTTAAGGGAAGAAAGAGCGGCAATTAATTTTGCAACATCGAGTTCTCCCTCTCCGATTAAAACGGTTTTTCCATATTTCATATCTCCCAGGCGGACATATTTAATATAGGCACCAAGATTTTTGATGGTTGTCTCAGATGTTTCTTTTGCATCAAAATATGTGCCTCTCACATTCCATGAAGCACCAATTGCAGCAGACGAAAAATGATTGATTATGTCAATGACATTTTCCGTGTGGGCAAGGTATCCCACAGTTTCAAACAAAATGCTCACATCAGAGTTTTCCGCCTTTTTAATTGCATCGGCAAGTTTTTCGTCTAAAACGTCATAGGGGGTATGAGTGTCAATGCGGACAATAACATTTTCTATTCCTGCCATTGATGCCATATCCACATATTTTTGTACAAGGTCTGAGGTTGTGTTTTCGTTTTCAAGACTGTCAGGCATACGCAGAGCGGAAACAGAAAGATTCCTGTTGACAAGTTTTCTCTTTGCATCTGCAATGCGGTCACGTCTTAATATGCTGTCATGATGAGAACTTCTTTCCTTTATTGCATCATATATTTCAAAGCCTTCAAAACCATAATCAAAGGCAATACGGCAGGTATCAAGAAAGGAGGGACGGCTCACGTTACGGCTTGAGAATACTATTTTCATATTACGCCTCCTCAAATACAATCTTGTTGAGTGCATTTATATACGCTCTGATACTTGCACCCACAATATCAACGGAAGTTCCGTTTCCTGAATAGAGTTTTCCGTTGTTGCGAAGTCTTACAAGGGCAGAACCGAGGGCTTCTTTTCCTTCGGTTACGGACTGAACCTGAAAATCGTCCAGTTCGTAGTGGTGACCTATGCACTGTTCAATGGCACGGAAAGCCGAGTCAATCGGGCCGTCACCGCTTGCAACACCGCAGATTATTTCACCGTTGCACTTGAGAGTTACCTGAGACATGGATTTTGACACATTGGAACTTGTTGTTGTGTATGTCTCAAAATGATATGTTGAGGGAGCCTGCATAGCAGAACTTGCAATCAGGGCTTCAAATTCCTTTGAGCCCACAGCACCCTTTTTCTCGCAGACCTGCATAAGTACCTTGTATACATTTCCCATATCCGAATCGGAAAGGTCATACCCCAAAACCTTAGAGGCATTTTTCACCTGAGAGAGAGAAGATGCAGAATCAAGCAATATCTTTTTCTTTTCGCTCACAGCGTTTTCGCTTTCGTATTCTTCGTGGTTTATGCTTGCAAGCATATCATCGATGCTTGTGTGAATTTTGGTGGTGTCGAGACTGATTTCTGCCCCGATCTGGGAAGCACAAACCCTCATGGCATCTGAAAATTCTCCTGTCTGAAGAACGTCTTTTCCCGCCATTGCACATTTGATTCCGTCAGCGCCCTTTGAAATTGCGGCAAAGGCTGATGCAACTGCCATATTTATGCGGTCGCAACCCTGAACATATACAGGGATTTTCACTTCTCTCTTAACTTTTTCCACAAGTTCAGCAATTGCATCGGGTGTGGACACTCCCGCATCGTCGCATATAGTCACAAGAGAAGCACCGTTTGCTTCAGCCTCTTTTGCGGCAAGAATAAGGAAACTCTCATCTGCTCTTGTTGCATCAAGTGCCGAAAATTCCACGTCGTCACAATAGGATTTTGCTGTCTTTGTAAGTTCTGCTATTTTTTTGAGCATTGCGTCCTGTTTTACATGATATGTATATTCCATCTGAACTGTTGATACAGGAAGTTCAATCTGAAGTCGGGGTTTTTTTGCATCCTTAACACAC
Organism: Oscillospiraceae bacterium; assembly: GCA_015069015.1. Taxonomy (GTDB): domain Bacteria; phylum Bacillota; class Clostridia; order UMGS1810; family UMGS1810; genus RGIG1828. Next base: position 4,979 of record SVJK01000017.1, on the reverse strand, counting down.
TCCCACGCATTTTTCACATCTTCATCTGTAAAACCTGCAGGAATTGCAAGAGTTGCACTGCGGATGTTCTGAGCAATTGTTTTGTATATAATTGTGTCCTCTCTGAGGTTTTTTACACCGGCAAGTTCAACTGCATCTGCACCAAGGGAATCTGCACAGGCGGCAATGGCTGTTTTTTCTCTGAACAATAGTGCCACTTCTCTGTTTTCGGAAAGTTTTTTGAGTGTGATGTCTGTTGTCATAATTTTTTTCATTTTAAAATCCCCTTTCAAAATTCGGAGTGTAAACAAAAAACGTTTCCATCTCCTTGTCGATTCAAAGAGACGAAAACGTTAAAATCAGATTTGCGTTTCCGCGGTACCACTCTTTTTCATCCCATTGGGATGCCCTTTAGATGCCACCACATCTTAACTCTGTCACGGGAGTTCCCGTTTGCCATTACTTAAATGTTCACAGCAACCGCTCCGCGGTGAGTTCTGCAAAATTCTCCCGATGCCTCGCACCCTCCGGCATCTCTCTCAAGGCAAGTCCTTTGCATACTATTCCGCATCTTTGCGTTTGAAATTAAGTGGTATTTTATCATAAATATTATGCTTTGTCAAGTATTTTTTTCAAAAAAACACTTATCTGAGTTCTTCTTTTACAAGGTTTATCATTATTGATGTGTTAAGGGTTACGGCATCTTCGGGATATATTTTTCTGATGTATCCCTTCCAGTATCTCTTTTTTATTATCTCCACAATTTCTTCGTCGCTTTTGCCATTTTTTATGTGCGACAGAATCTCTTTTGCCCCATCCTCAGATGATGCTTTCATATTTTCAAGAAAATATGATGTCTGATTCTCACTCAGAATTCCATAGTGAGGAGAAAGAATTTGTTTTATTTTTAATTTTTCAACCTTTTCAATGGAACTTATCGTGTCTTTATAACTCACAAGAAAAGACGGAACAATCAGTTTTTCTCCGTCATAAACCCCAAGAGTTTCATTTGACAAAAAAAGTCCCCTTTCTTTTTCGTAAAAACCTATGGAGCATTTTGTGTGACCGGGAAGGGCAATGACTTCAAAATTCATCTCTCCCGCCTTTATAACATCGCCCTCGCTCACCAAAATGTCAACCCTCAATTCGTCTGCGAGAAATTCATAGTCTTTGGCATTGCACTTTTTTGAAAAAGCAAGGTCAAGTTCTTTCATTGTTCTTTTTGCCCCGTCACGTTTGAAAACCTCGGCGGCATATTTTCCTGCAACAACCTTTGCATTCGGGAACCGCCTTAAAATATAGGCACTTCCAAGGGCGTGGTCATAGTGGGAATGGGTCAGGAAAATATAGTCAAGTTTTCTTTTGCCAAGAGCCTTTTTGATGTTATCTGCAATAAAATACCCCGTAAAGCCAAAGCCTGTGTCATATAATACAGAGGTTTTGCCGTCATCAATCAAAAAGGCAGAATCCCCCATTTCACATCGCACATCTGTTATTTTCATGCTGTTCATAATATTTACCTTCCGGAATCAATATGTATATTACAGATTATGGATTTTCAAACCATTTCTTCAGGATGAAATACTTCGTCAAATTTTTCTGCTGTTAAAAATCCGAGTTCTACACAAGCTTCCTTAAGTGATATGTTATCTTTATACGCTTTTTTTACTGTTTTTGCCGCATTTTCGTATCCTATGTGAGGATTCAGGGCAGTAACAAGCATTAAAGAGTTATGCAGGTTGTGATGCATTTTTTCTTTATTTGCTTTGATGCCGATTGCACAGTTTTTGTTAAATGAGCGTATTGCTTCTGCCATAAGTCTTGCAGATTGCAAAAAATTATATGCACACACAGGCATAAATACATTAAGTTCGAAATTACCCTGTGATGCTGCCACACCAACTGCAACATCATTGCCCATCACCTGAACGGAAACCATTGTCACAGCCTCGCACTGTGTTGGGTTTACCTTTCCCGGCATAATTGAAGACCCGGGTTCATTTTCCGGAATAAAAATCTCACCGAGCCCATCTCTCGGACCTGATGCAAGCCAACGGATGTCATTTGCAATCTTCATCATATCGCAAGCAAGAGCTTTTATTGCACCGTGTGCAAACACCAATTCATCCTTTGATGTGAGTGAATGAAATTTATTTGACGCAGTTACAAAGGGTTTTTGAGTAATATTTCCTATTTCCTGTGCGACAGCTTCGGCAAATCCCTCCGGTGCATTGAGTCCTGTTCCGACAGCTGTTCCACCAAGGGCAAGCTCATATAGGGGTTCTATTGAACGTTTTATGAGTTCTACATCTTTTTCAAGACTTGAACGCCATCCGCTTATTTCCTGACTGAATTTGATTGGGGTTGCATCCTGAAGATGTGTTCTTCCGCTTTTTACAATTCCTTCGTTTTCTCTTTCAAGTCTTTTAAAAGTTTCTATGAGTTCACAAATTGCAGGAATAAGTTTGTCTTCCAAAACAAGCACAGCGGCAATATGCATGGCTGTGGGGAAGGTGTCATTGGAAGACTGACTCATATTAACATCATCATTTGGATGTAATATTTTTTCGCCCAAAATCTGATTTCCTCTGTTTGCAATGACTTCGTTGGCATTCATATTAGACTGTGTTCCCGATCCCGTCTGCCATACCACAAGAGGAAAATGATCATTGAGTTTTCCTGCAATAATCTCATCACAAGAATGTTTGATGGCATCGAGTTTTTTGTTTGTCATTTTTTCGGGAATCAGAAAATTGTTTGATATGGCTGCTGCTTTTTTTAGAACACCGAACGCGTGTATTATTTCCGCAGGAATTGTTTCAATGCCCTTTCCTATTTCAAAATTTTCATAGCTTCTCTGAGTCTGTGCTGCCCAGAGTTTATCAGAAGGAACCTTTATCTCGCCCATTGAATCGTGTTCTGTACGGTAGTCCATTTTATTATCCTTTCTATCATGTGTTTAGAGTCTTTTACATATTGAATAGTAACACAAAATATTTTAAAAATCAACTTTTATCAGTAATTTTGTGTAAACACTTATACCTATATGGGTACCAACTTACAAATTAATATTTATATTACTGATAAAATCAGTTAGACAAAAAACAGGGCGGTTCAAATTTGTGAGCCGCCCCTGAGAGTTAGACCATAAATCTAACGATTAGAGATTGATTCAATTGAATCCCCTATTTTTGACTTATATTTTAATTATTTAAAAATCTGTATAAGAATGTAACAACCTGCGCCCTTGTGCAGTTGCTGTCGGGACTGAATGTAGTAGCGCTTGTTCCGCCGGTAATTTTGTTTTCAACTGCCCAAAGCACAGCATCATAATAGTAGTTATCTTCTTTAACATCTGTAAAGGGATTATTCTTTCCGCTTGGCTTTGGCTGACCTGCAGTGCGCCACAGGAATGTAACAACCTGTGCTCTGGTGCAGTTTGCGTCAGGTGAGAAGGTGGTGTCACTTGTACCGCCGGTTATTTTACTGCCGAATGCCCACTTGACGGGTTTATAATAATATGCATCCTTTGTAACATCAACAAATGGCATATCAATTGCCGCAGGCTCAGGAGAAGCTATCATTCTGTGGAGGAATGTAACAACCTGTGCTCTCGTGCAGATGCTATTGGGTGAGAAGGTATTCACACCTGTTCCTGATGTAATACCGTTTTCTACCGCCCACATAACTGCATCATAGTAATACTCACCCTTTGCCACATCAACAAATGCTGATTTTTCGGTTTCCTGTGGTGCATCTATTTCGGTTGGCTTTTCAGTCTGACTTGGAACTTCCTGTTCTTCTTTGGAACTTTTCTCCCACTTTGCATAAAGGGTTATATCTTCATAAACTCTATCATATCCACCCATTACATCATTTGTATTATTTATAAAAACAAACTTCTCGCTGTATTGTTCGTCTTTATACCAACCATCAAATTTATATCCGCTGCGAACAGGATCTTCAAATTCGGCTACACCGTAAGCATAATATTGGCCTGTTACAGGCTCTACCTTGCTTCCGCCCTTGCTGTCAAAGGTCACGGTAAAGGTGGGTGCCTCTTCTGTAGGAGCAGGAACTATATGCGGCGATTGTATATGGCCGTAAGAACATCCGTCTTCCACCCGAACACCGCTTACTGTCCATTCCTCGCCGTTTACCTTTACTTTGGTGTCATTTGAAAGTACATATTCTTTGGCTGACTCTCCGTCAATTCTTATTTGTGCAGATATTCTTGCAAGACCGCCCGAAAAGTTTTTGTTTGATGCAAGTTTCTCCCATTCCTTATTACCATATTTTACTTCCCAGTCTGTAAAATGAATTGTGGCAGGAGTGCCTTTTGTTATAGTAAACCTGGGGCTGTAATAAGCACCGTACATATAGCAAATTGCAGGGTGGTTTGAGGTTGCTTCAATTTCCGATATAACTATACGGGAATCTTCTTCCCCAAGTTTATCAAATGTATATCCCACAAAAGCACTTTCGTCAGTTCCGCCACAGATAGCATATTCACTGTTGATAGCACCTATCAACATAAAATCATCGTTTCTGTCTTTATCGAACAAATACCCTTCCGCAGGTTTTACCCATATTGTAACATGATAATATTCACCGGCTTTGAAGGTATCTTCAGGATTCATAACACGGCTGTTGTCGCTGATGCCTTCTTCCCATACAATTCCGTTTACAGTGCCGCTGTGCTTTGTATCAATTACATACAGGTTGTCATCACGCTGATTTTCTGCCTCGTAAGACGGTGTCTCACCAATTACAGGCTCCTTGATTTTATAGATAATTGCGCCCATAACCTTCTCTTTTGCAACACCGAGATTTTCATATTCAAAGCGTACGCACAGTCTGCCTACACCATCAAAGGCTACCACATCTGTAACTTTCCCGTTGAAGGTGACAGTCACATCGGCTTTGTCTCCTTTACGTGCAAATTCATAGCCCTCTTGGGCTTCCATTATGACCTCAGATGTATAGGTTTTTTCTTCGGC
>SVJK01000086.1 GCA_015069015.1 Oscillospiraceae bacterium | reverse complement strand
TTCAAGATATTTTTCTCGGATTTTTGCCTTTTTGCTCTTGCCAAACCTCACCCTCGACGTACCTTTGTACGCCTTCGGGCTGCCGCGGTAATCGGGAAAGTTTCCCGATTACCGTTCGGTTTGACAATTCTGAATCATTTTTTCCTGTCCCCGAGGCAAAGTGAAAATTGCTTGTAATTTTCACTTTGCCGAGTTGTCGTCCCTTTTTCAAACTGCTCGATAAACTTCAATTTATTGCGCCAAATTCTTAATATACTCTTTCGGAGAAACTCCCATTTCGTTTTTAAACACTGACGAAAAATAGAGGGGATCGGTGAATCCTGATAGGATCGCCACGTTTTTTACTGAGTCTAAGCCGTAATCAAAAAGAGATATGGCATGTTTTATTCTCAGAGTCTTTATATATTCTGAAAATCCGACTTTCATTTCCTTTTTGAATATGTTGGAGATGTATTTTGGGTTGTAGGAAATTCTCTTTGCAATACCGCCAAGAGATAAGGATGCATCAGTAAATTCCGTTTCTATGATGTCTAAAACCTGATGAAAAAGAGTGTTTTTTGCGGATATTGCACTTTTAAATCTTGAAAATGTGTAATATAAAATGCTTTCCGATGCAAGATCAACAGTTTGGGTATCTGCTCTTGAAAGGCTTTCTTTCCACATGGGAACCAGACTGTCAAATCCGGGAAAAATGCGGTTGTGTTTGTGAATGTTAAAACGTCTGAAAAGTTCATCAGAACGTGAACCTTTGAAGCAAATATACATATATTCGCACTCTTTGTCGGGTTGCACCTGGAAAATTTCGCCATCAAAAAGAAAAACAAGGGTATTTGATGAAACAGCAACCGGAGTTTCGTCAAAAAAGAAAGTGCCGGATCCTTTTGTCACAAGCATCATACGGTTAGCAGAAGCTGTATTTTTTTCCATCATGGCATCAAAATCCGTTTCTTTTACAAAACAGGAAACAGAAATGGTATCGTGATATTTTGGCGGAACAAACTTGCACATATTTTCTTTTTTCATGTTTTATCTCCTGACTAAAAAGTGTTTACTACTCAATTGTAATATACAATTCCTCATTTTGCAAGACAAAAAAGACTTTTTTAAATGTATATATAGAAAATTTCCATTTAATTATATTGGTAAACCTGGTATAATTTTAGAAAATAATATACTTGCATATTGCAGATAATAAGGAAAAGAGGAATTTTTATGAGTAATTTGAAACTCGGTATTTTGGGAACAGGCAGGGCAAAATTTTTGGTTCCCGACTTTTTGCTTAACGGATTTGACATTGTTGCCGTATGCGATTTTAATCAGGAACGCATAAAAATGGTCACAGATCAACTTGGTGATGACGTAAAATGTTATACAGATTTTGATGAGTTTATAAATCACGATATGGATGCAGTGTTTTTAGGAAACTTTTTCCACGAGCATGCCCCCTTTGCCATAAAATGTTTTGAAAAAGGAATTCATGTTTTAAGTGAGTGTATCAGCAATGGTACAATGGCAGAGGGAGTTGAACTTTTAAGAGCCTTTGAAAAATCTTCAAGCATCTATATGCTCGCAGAAAACTATCCCCAGAGAAGATCATGCCTTGAAATGAAACGCGTATGTCAGGGCGGAACCCTTGGAAAACTTCTCTATGCAGAGGGTGAATATAACCATCCCGGAAAAGGCGGAGATGCTTCATTTGCAAAAATGTATAACTATTTCCCTGAGCATTGGAGAAACTATCTCCCCAGAAGTTATTATGTTACACATTCTCTCGGTCCCATCATGGCGGCAACAGGGGCAAATCCCGTGAGAGTAACATGTTTTAATATTTTCACACAGCCAAATAAGGATGTTCCGACTTACAGTCACGTTGGTGACCGTGCTGCAATTATTATGACACAAAATGATGACGGTTCAGTTTTCAGATTCACAGGCTGTGCAAACTTCGGCGCACATCACAATAACTACCGTGTCTGCGGAACCAAAGGACAGATTGAAAATATCTGGGGTATGGATGACAAGATAATGCTCAGATATAATGAATGGGAAATTCCTGAGGGCATGGAAGCGGTTAATATTTATGAACCGGAGTGGGATAAAGATGCAGACCAGGAAAGATTAAAGGTTAGCGGTCACGGCGGAGGAGACCTTCTCACAGTACGCATTTTTGCCGAGTGTATCAGAGAGAAAAAACAGCCGCCTCACCCCTTTGATATATATTCAGCTGTTAATATGTCATCTGTTGCAATTCTTGCCCACCGTTCTATGCTTGAAGGCGGAATCCCCTATGATATTCCCGATTTCACAAAAGAGGAAGCAAGAAAACAGTATGAAAATGACAGACTCACACCTTTCTACGGTTCAGACGGTTCCAAACCCAACATTCCATGTTGCTCGGTCACGGACTATGAGCCTACGAAAAAGCAGGTAGATATGTATTCTGATCTTTTGAAAGATGCACAGATAGATGAAGAGAGTGAGAAAAAGCATAACGTATAATCAGACATAAATCACTGATTATACGGTACAATAAGACAGTTAAAACAAGAATCTTTTTTCCTATCCCCAAGGGGGTGTAAATTACTTCTTGCGAATTAATTTACACCCCCTTTTCTTTTTAAATTTTTATTACAGGTATTGATATTAGTGATTATTAGTGGTACAATCAACTTAAACAACTGCTTAAGCAGTTGCGTTAGAATCCGAACCCGTTTTGGGTGTGTGTTTTTACGCCACTGCTTAATAATTCCGGAGGAAAAAATGATAGAAAAATTTGAAGTCTTTACTATTGCAATGTCGGAAATAACATCGTTCTGGGCAAAAATTGCCACAACAGAAATGGAAAAATATGGTCTTAAAGGCATCTGTGCAAAGTATTTCATAACTCTTTTGAAAAACCCCAACGGCATAACCGCAGCACGTATTTGCGAAATTTGCTACAGAGACAAAGCCGAAGTTTCAAGAACACTTTTGGCAATGGAGAAAAAAGGACTAATCATAAGAGAAACAAACGGCTCAAATTCCTATCGCGCCCTCGTCAAACTCACGGATTCAGGAAAAAAGGTTGCCACAGACATTGCAAAAAGAGTAGAATATGCAGTTGGAATCGGTGGTGACGGCGTTTCGGAAGAAGACAAAGAAACCTTTTTCTCCTGCCTTGAAACCATTGCAAGAAATCTCCAGGGTTATTCAGGCGAGAAATAAGACTTAAATAGAGCAATTTATATGATTTAATATCATAATATATACACAAGCAATTTGTGAGGTATTAACAATGGAAGAAATGAGACTGCAAAAATTCCTTGCTCATTCAGGCGTTGCGTCGAGAAGAGCATCGGAGGAGATGATTCTTCAGGGAAGAGTCAAAGTCAATGGTGAAAAGGTAACAGAACTTGGAACAAAGGTGTATCCGGGAGATGAAGTCTTTGTTGACGGCAAAAAAATAGAGTCTGAAGAAAAAAAGTTTTATATAATGCTAAACAAACCCGTTGGCTATGTTACAACAGTATCCGATGAAAAGAATCGTCCCACAGTTATGGATCTTTTAGGCGATGTGAACGCAAGGGTATATCCTGTAGGAAGACTTGATTTTAACACAGAAGGTCTCCTTCTTCTTTCAAATGACGGAGATTTCACCTACAAAGTCACTCATCCCAAACATTATCTGGAAAAAACCTACCATGTGTGGGTGACGGGAAAAGCAAAGACAAATGCCCTGAGACTTCTGGAAACAGGCGTCTATATTGACGGCAGAAAAACTGCTCCTGCAAAGGCGGATGTGCTGGAGTCATCAAAGGGAAGCGCTGTTCTTTCCATAACTATCCATGAAGGCAGAAACCGTCAGGTGAGAAAAATGTGCAAAGAAGTCGGCTTCAAGGTTCTCGGCCTCAAAAGAGTGTCAGAAGGCGGACTGAACCTTGGAAATCTCCCAATCGGAAAATGGAGACACCTTACAAAAGCAGAAGTTGACCTTATAGAGAAAAATGCAAGTACGGGCGGTGAAAAGAAATGATTGAGATAAAAAGGTGTGAAGACGAGAAAATCTTTGAAGAGTTCGCTATTGAAAAAAGCCCCGATACGGTTGTAATGGCTGCAAAAGACAGGGATTTGGCATTTGGAATTGCTGCGGCAAAAGTTCTGGGAGAATGTGCAATAATCACAAGGATTGAAACCAAAGACGAATACAAGATGTTTGAAATGGATTTTGGTCTCGGAAAATCAATTCTGAATCTCCTTGACCTTTCGGGAATTCGTTTTGTTTTTTCGGATATTGATGACAAAAGACTTTTTACAGCTTTGAGATTTACGGAAAACGGAGAAATCCCCCCCGATTGTCCACAAAAAGAAAACCATAGATTTTTCCTTTGTCTTGACGGATATTTCACAGCACACGAGTGTTGAAGAAAAAGCCTTTTTCATAGATTTGAGGCACATTCGGATAGTGCCGAGACATCTATCCCAAATTCACTGCAATTTCCATACAATAAAAGGGAATGTAAATTAATCAATATCATTAAGTTAAGAATAATATAAAAAATTAAAACACACCTAACGAAGATAAAAAATTTGAGTTAGGTGTGTTTTCCTAAAAAATGGCATGCAAAAAAGACAGGCTGAAAAGTCTGCTTAAAA
>SVJK01000085.1 GCA_015069015.1 Oscillospiraceae bacterium | reverse complement strand
TTATAAAGCTTCCCACAAAGCTGTGGTGCATTCTTGTTTCGGCAGGAGTGATGTGTGCCGTGATGCTTTCGGGAGTGTCCATTGGTGTGATTGATTTCAGCGTGTGGCTTGTTATGCTTGGGCTTATAGGCTCTTTTGTTATTGCATACATAGCCATGTACGGCTTTGACACTTTTAAAGATTTGTGGCTAAGGTTCAGAGAGGGGGAAAACATTAATGAGTAATTCACCCCTTGTGGATTTTACTTTGATTTCCCCCAACAGTACAAATCCGAGAAACAAAAAGATTTCTAAAATAACGATTCACCACATGGCAGGCAATGCTACCGTTGAGCAATGCGGAAATGTTTTTCAGCCAAAGTCAAGACAGGCATCCTCCAACTATGGAGTGGGAACTGACGGCAGAGTGGGAATGTATGTTGAGGAAAAGAACCGTTCCTGGGCATCGTCAAGTCCTGCCAACGACCATATGGCAGTTACAATTGAGGTTGCAAACGACGGAGGTCCCAACTGGCACGTGTCGGACAAGGCTCTTGAGAAAACAATTGAGCTTTGCACAGACATCTGCAAACGTAACGGCATTAAAGAGCTTAAGTTTACGGGAGATAAAAACGGCAATCTTACCATGCACAGGTACTTTGCCGCCACTGCCTGCCCGGGTGATTATCTTGCAAGTAAGTTTCCTTACATTGCGGACGAGGTTAACAAACGTCTCGGTTTAAAGAAAACAAATCCTGCAAAGCCCGGTGAGCTTACGTCGGTCAATGACATTGTGTGGGAGCTTCATCACAGAGGCATAATAACCGACAAAAATCTGTGGCTTAAAAAGCTTAATGAAGACGCCAATGCTTACTGGCTTGCGAGGAATGTTGCAAATTTTTTAAGAAAGGAATGATCCGTATATGCAGGGATTTGATTACGGACAGACAAGAAATGAAGATTATGAAAAAATTATTGTATACATAGACCGTATAAGAGAAGAAACGGATTTTAAAATTGAAATTCTCAACAAAAAAATTCAGCAGTTAAAATCTGTTATTTCCGCACTGAAAGGAGGCAATGAATGAGATTATCTGAAATAATTGCACATTGTGATATGCTCAAACCCAATACATATTCATTTTCTCAAAAGAAAAACTGGATCATGAATATCGAATCTGATATAAGAGATTATTGCACTTTGTATTCTCATCAGAAATCTGACAAGAAATTTCTGAATGAGGAAAATCCGGATCTTATCCTTGATGAATGCAAAGAGGACATATATTTATATTATCTTATTTCAATGATTGATTTGTCAAATCAGGAATACTCTCACTATAACAACAGTGTATCTTTTTTTAACAGTATATATAGCGATTGGAAAAAAGAATATCGCAGAGCACATTGTCCCGAATGCGATATTGTGATTAAAGTGTAGGGGGGTGAAAATATGCTGCCGTATATGAAATCAAATGTAAAATTTGAAGAAAAAATAATAAAAACATTTGGTGGGATTAACGTTACCGATAAAATTCAATCAGGAGAGCTTTGTGCGGCAAAAAATATGTCTTCGGATGAATATCCGTCACTTGCGGCAAGAGTCGGAAGAAAAAACGTTGTTCAAACAGACAATTTAATTAACGGAGTTGGAACTTGTGACGGGATTGTGTATACATCTGTTTCCGGTGATAATAAGCACATTTATCTAAATTATGACGGGATAGATTATGAATTTTCGGAGTACTCAGCATCTGTTGATTATGCAGCGTCACGAAAACTTGCTGCATTGTCAGAAAGCATTCTTATCATTCCGGACAATGTGGTTTTTTGGTTGAATTCAAGAACATTTACGTCGATATGCATTTCGCAGACTCACACTAAAGAGACAGCACTGAAAAAATTTGCCGATGAAACTTCCGGTAATGATTTGCTATCCAAAACAAGCGTTGATTATGTGGCAACTCTTACTCATAACAGCATTGAGTGCAGACATGTCGGATATAATCAAGGAGGATCTCAAACGTTCTATTATTCGGCTTTTGATTCGTCTTTGAAGGCGGGAGATGTGATAACTGTCAAAGGGATTGTATATTCTGACCGTGGATATAATACCACCGGATATAACACATATTGTAAAAAAATAAAAAATGGAATTGTATGCAAAATAAAAAACGTTGAAACAGTTACACATTCCACTCCGGGTGGAACCGTTACCGAATCTGTAGCTTTGAGATTTGATGATCACTCCATTGATGCCGGCGGATTTTCAGATGTATGTTTCAGAAGTATAAGTATCGAAAGAGGGGTTCCGAACCTTAAGGATATATGTGCATTTAATAACAGGATTTGGGGAATATCCGGCAAACAGATATATGCATCTAAATTGTCGGATCCTTCTGAATGGAATGATTTTTCTGTTGATGAGTACGGAACGATGCCATATGCAAGTTTTCAGACATCTTCACAGACAGAGGGAGAGTTTACCGGAATAATTTCTTACGGAAATAATATATATGCATTTAAGGAAAATGTTATTCATAAAATAATGGGCAATCAGCCGGATGAATACACTTTGCAGACGACCGTGGCACGAGGAGTCGGAAAGAATATGGGAGATACGCTTTCTGTTTGTGGTGATTCGCTGTTTTATTGCGGAAGTGACGGAGTGTATATATATAGCGGAAGGTATCCCAAAAGAGTTTCTGATAAACTTGGCATACATCCAAAGGGAATCAGCGGTACTTCCGATGGAAATTTGTATTATGTGTTATGTGAAGAAGAGAATGAAAAAAGGATATATGTTTATGATGCAAAAAGAAAAATCTGGCATTGTCAGGATTGTGACAGCCAATGTTCCTGTTTGACGTCAATCGGAGGAGATGTATATTTTGCATACGAACATGGGATACTGCTTCAAAAACCCGGACAATCTGTCGGTGACGGAGAAAAAATGGTCAGATGGAGTTTTAAAATCAGATTTGATGAACGGACTGTTGATAAACACGGCATAAGCAAACTTATGTTAAGGTATTCTCTTGGTCACGGTGCATCTTTTACCGTAAGGGCTTTGTATGATGACAAAAGTCACAGTGCAGTGTGTGGAGCCAGATTTGATGAAATAGATTCCGGAGGATACACTTTGTCAATGGCAGTAAAAAGAAGTTTATGGTTTGAACTGAAATTTGATGGGATTGGAGAATTCAAGCTTAAAAGCATAGGATTTAAATCCTACCGTGGTAGTGAAAGATAAAAGGAGATGATATTAATGGCAACATTATATGACAAAAACAAACTTTTGAACGATAACAAAGATATGTACATATCTGAATATGACAAAGGTCTCGGATATGAAGCTCTTTCTGGGATAATTCAATCAAAAAAAGATTATATACACGCAGAAAAAAACAATGATACCGATGGAATGAAAAAAGCCAACGCAAGGGCTAACAATATCAGAGCAGCATACGGAGGTTATACCGGTGGAGAGTATGGAAATGAATATAATCCTATCATTAAGAGTTACGAAACCCGTTCTTCAACAGGGTATAAATCTTCCTATAATGAAAAAAAGAAAAAAGCCTTGGATTCTGTGACTGGCTATAAGGAGTTTTCATATAATCCCGAAACAGATCCGGTGTTTGAAGCATATCGCAAGCTTTATACCAGACTTGGAAATGATGCATATGAGCGTGCTTTGGCACAAAATTCTCTTCGTACCGGTGGGGTGATTAACACAAGTGCATCTTCTGCTGCAATGCAGGCTTTAAACAGATATAACTCTATGTTGACCGACAAGATTCCGGAATTGTACGATGCAGCATACAAAAGATACTCTGACGGATATGACAGACTTTATAAAAATTTGGAAATTCTCTCGAAACTTGAAGATACTGAGTATTCCAGATACCGTGACGATATGAAGGATTTTGAATCTGACAGAGATTATTATTATACCAAACACAGAGACAGCATTGAGGATGCTATGGATATATACCGATTTGACACTAATACAACCTACAAAATTGATGAATCGGACTACAAAAGAACGCGAGATGCGGTTGAAGATATCCAGTGGCAAACAGAAATGGAAAACAAAGATGCTAAATGGCGTGCTGAGTTGGATAATGATATTAAAAGATGGCAAAGCGAAATGGAAAGTGACAATAAAAATACACATCTTGCGGAGCTTACACGGCTAATACAGGCTCTTTACGGTAAGGAAACACATAATAATGATGCTTCGGCATTTATAGAGCTTTGGAAAAATATTTACTTGAATTGAGTTGGAAAAAGGGGATAATCCCGACAGGGATATTCCCTTTTTCATTGAACATCGCAGTTGACTAATTGTGTTTTTTGATATATAATTAAACAATATGATATTATAGTATGATATGGTTTTTGACATAAGAAAGGAAGTCATGATTTATGATAAAGGAAATTCTTGAAAAAGACGGATTTATATGTGATATGGACGGAGTTATATATCACGGCAACAAAATTCTTGATGGTGTGGAGGATTTTGTCAACTGGATGATAGACAATGGCAAGAAATTTGTGTTTCTTACAAACAGCCCCGAAAAAACTCCTCATGAGCTCAGCATGAAGCTTGAAAGAATGGGACTTAGTGTTTCTGCGGGGCATTTTTATACAAGTGCTATGGCAACAGCGGAGTTTTTAAACAGCCAGAATCCGGGATG
>SVJK01000016.1 GCA_015069015.1 Oscillospiraceae bacterium | reverse complement strand
TGCAAGCGGCATTGTAGTAATACTTGGGGTTGTGTTGAGTACATACGAAAATAAAAAAATATAATTTCCTCAAATTTCGAAGAGAAGCGCCCCTCTCCTTACTGTTTGTATTTGATTCATATTTATAACCGCATAAGCTCCCCTAACTTTACAGTTCTTTAACAAGTTTCATAAACTTTCCGTCATCATCTTCGGTTCGCTTGTTAATCAGCTTACAAGAGGAACAAATGCAAAGTGTGTAAAAGAAAGCGGATTTGAAGATTATTTTATTAATCATTCAACAGGTGTTTATCCTGCCAACACAAACGGTTCTCCTTTTAATGCTATGGCTATTGCAGTAAGTGGTGACCCTATTACTGATCTTAATGAAGATTTAGCAACAGAACAGAAAGCAAGAGCAACTTATGATAACATTCTTCGTCTAAGTGATGATCCGGATGTTAACGATGTTATAAAATTCCTAAGAGAAAGAGAAATCGTTCATTATCAGCGTTTCGGTGAAGCACTCAGACGAGTTGAAGAAAAACTTACAACAAAAAACAAGTATTATATGCATAATTAACTTAGAAAAGACACGTCACAATCCGAATTTGGGTTGTGACGTGTCCTTTTAATTTATTCTCATATTATCGTTCAATATAAGTTTATAAGCCCATGTATTCTGCATATGTATACATACATCATACGTCAAATAGTTTTAAAAGTGTTCAGCCATTGCTGTTTAATATACTCGTGTCCCATTGCAGTAGGATGAACACCATCAAAGAGCCAGTATGATGTTTCGATGTTTTCAGAAAGTTTTTCAAATCCATCCTGCAATCTGATGAAAGGCAGATTGTACTTTTCAGAAATCTTTTCTGCCATCTGCGAACGTTTTTTTACTTCTGAATAAAAGCCATTCCAGTTTTCTTCTGTTGCTGTGCCCTTTAAAACGAAAGGTTCCAATATCATTATTTTAATATCCGGAAGCGCTGTTTTCACTTCTTCAATGAGCATATCATATATTTTATAATACTTTTCAGCGTCTACACCATTTTCGCATGAAAACTCATGCCATACATCGTTAACACCTATTAATATACTCATAACATCGGGTTTAATATTTATGATGTCATTTTTTATGCGGGCATATACATCTGTTACTCTGTTACCGCTTATTCCCCTGTTAAAAAACTCATATTTTCCGGGATGTTCAAAGCCAAGATTTGCTTTTACCAAAAGAGGATATCCTACACCTAAATCCACATCATTATCCCTTGAACGTCCTGCATCTGTAATTGAGTCTCCCTGAAATAAAATTTTCATAAGTTTCACCATTCCTTTATGTCATATTTATTTTATTGATATTTTCTTTAGTTTTTCTCTTCGCTCTTTCCAGTCTGGCATCACTTTTGAAAGTTCATTATAGAAATCTTTTGAGTGATTTGGATGAATAAAATGTGTAAATTCA
This sequence comes from Oscillospiraceae bacterium, assembly GCA_015069015.1. Taxonomy (GTDB): domain Bacteria; phylum Bacillota; class Clostridia; order UMGS1810; family UMGS1810; genus RGIG1828. The sequence continues at coordinate 34,574 of SVJK01000016.1, read as the reverse complement.
TGAGCAACAACATATTCTATACATTCCAAAGGTGCAAATGCAAGATATTTATTAAAAGTCAGAATCCCTTTTCTGAAATGGCAGTTGCCCCATTGGGAAACCATTGATCTGAATTTGATTTGCGGATACTTTACACCGAGATTTTTAAAATACGGATATATCTCTTTGCACAGGTTGAGTATTATATCAATCAATTCATTATCTTCAAAAAATCTCCGTTTTTCCTCTTTCCTTTTTAAAGAAAACTTGTCTATTGCTTTTAATATGAAATCTTCTTTGGAACGAATGAACTCTTCGATTTTTTTCATTGAAACAAATCTATTTGCCGAAATATGTACAGAACCGTCTGTTTTTATGCGAAGATTTATGTTTTTAACCTTTTTATATTCAAGGTCATATTTAATTGTTTTGGTCTTTAAGTTGATTTGTTTTTGCATACTTTTATACATCAAATAAATTTTTCGTGATCAGTCAGAATATACACATTTTTGTATCCCAGGTATGTGAGCAGATTTCTTGCCTGAAAACTTCTTTTTCCTGCGGAGCAATAGAGGATAAGATTCTGATTTTTGTCAGGGTTTGATTTTCTCATAATGTTATGGGAATCATCATATGGAAGATTTACTGCGCCGTCAAGATGTGATTTGTTATATTCTTCCGCGCTTCTCACGTCTATCAGTTTTCCGCCTTTTGAAAGAAGAAGTTCAAGGTCATTATATGAAACTTTTTTCACTTCTTCAACAATGACATCATCAAGGTCATCCTTATTTTCAACAAGGATGCTTTTTTCTGCTTTTACCCTATACACCTTTGTGCAATGTCTTTTCACATTAACATTTAAAATATCATCAGGTGCAAGGTCTTTATGTTCCCATAGATCTCTCACACTCATAATTTTGCCCGAAAGCCCAATGTCTGAAAAGTTAATTTTAAAATCAACATCGGTTTCACATCTGTTGAAAAAAGCAATGGCTTTTTCCGACGAATTGTCACATCCGAGGTTCTTTATCCATACTTCTCCCACAACTTTTCCGTCTTTATCTTTGATTTCTCTTGCTACATATGCCTGAAGACAGGCAGAGTCCTGATTTATTGAAATAAGTTCTGAATTTTTTAGAATTTCAAGGGTACTGTCTTTGATGGTTGTGAGGTCGCACCCTATCATCAGAGGTGTTGACATCATACACCACATTGCAAAATGAGTTTTTTCTTCATCATCAGAAAGACCGTTCCCAAGTTGCATCATATCAAGGTCATTGACATGACCGGGTGATGTGAATCGGGCAAGAGAACGAATGTTATCAATCTGATATACGATGGATTCAAATTCAGGTCTGATATCAGCGCCTGTCCGCCAGGAATCGGCAATCTTTGTTGCCCATTCACCGGGGAACTGCCATCTGCAGATGTTAAAAACTATGTTTCTTCCTGTGCGTTTTCTGATGTCGTCAATTACATTTGCAATTTTTGTATATTGCTCTTGTTCATCAAGGTCAAGTTTCTGACCGCCGCACCAGTCAACTTTTATGAAATCAAATCCGTATTCTTCAAGGAAAAGTTTCAAATCCTGTTCTTCATAGCCATAAAGCCCTACTCCCTCACCATTTTCGCCTTCATTGTCCCAATAGTAAGCACAGGTGTTTTTCCCACCTTCTGAATATATTCCTGCTTTGAGTCCGAGAGAGTGAGCATAGTCTGCAACAGGTTTTATGCCATTCGGGAAACGGGTTTTATGAAATCTAAGTTTGCCATCTTCTCCCCTGCCGCCAAAAAAGCCGTCATCCATATTGAAATATTCATATCCATATTTGGAGAGTCCTGTGGACACAAGAGCATCAGCCTGTTTCTTCATTCTTTCTTCCGATATATCTGTTCTGAAACGATTCCATGACGCCCAACCCATTATGGGTGTTTTTCTCGTGTTGAGTTTATTCATATAAATTATCTCCTTTGTGGGATTAGTGAATTGGTTTAACTGATTTCAGACATAATTATACAACACTTAAAATTCAATTACAATAGTTTCATATGCAAATAAGCAATATAACGCAACAAATTGGCTTAAAAGTGTAAGAGACTGTCATTTTTATAAAGACAGTCTCTTATGCGATTTACATATTCTGTTTTTTGATATTACAAATTTATATTTTTCAATCCCTTATCAAGAATTTTTGCAAGAATTACACCAATTATTATTCCGGCAACACCCTGAACAGCATTTGCAGGAATATTGATTGCTGATGCGACAAATCCATACATAAATCCTTCAAAAACGTAATATCCGAGAACCATTATGATTTCTGCAATTATACCGCCTATAACTCTTGAAAAGGTATTGCCTGCCTTGTTTTTCATGAGTTTAAATGTGAAATATGCAACAAGTGCCATAATCCCTTTTACAAGAAATGTGACGGGAGCATATACTACATATCCCGAAAAAATATCTGCAAAAGCAGAACCAAGACCTGCGGCAAGAAATCCGTATACGGGAGTCAGAATAAATCCCGAAAGAAGAACCATGCAGTCTCCGAGGTTTATGTATCCTTTGAGTGGTGACGGTATTTTTATAATCATTGTAGCGATACAGCAAAGGGCTGCGAACATAGATGACATAACAAGTTTTTTTGTATTAGTATTCATAATCTCCACCTCTGATTTTACAGTAATTTATCATCATATCCCGCTCTTATTCCGCCAATAAATTTTGGTCTTGTGCGAGCTGCCAGAACCATTGCTTCGCCGATTTTATTATTATCAAGGCGAAGGGGAACTGCAACCTTTTTAAGGTGCATTCCTATCAGAGTGAATCCAATGTCTATTCCTGCGTCTGCTTTTATTTCCTCAACAACAACAGGATTTTTGAAATGTGCATAGGCTTGAGTTGCCATTGAACCGCCAGCTTTTGGCTGAGGTACAACATTTACTGCCTCTGCAAGGGGGAAATCTTCTTTTTCAATTACTATAGCACGATTCAAATGTTCGCAACACTGAAATGCAAGTTTCAAATTTTCTTTTTTTGCATATTCATATATTGCTTCAAAGACTGTTTTTGCAACATCAGGACTTGAATTACTTCCGATTTTTGAACCTATAATTTCACTTGTTGAACATCCTACAACAACGCTGTCTCCGGATTTAAGTCCGGCTTTTTCCTTCAATTCTTTCATAACGGATTCTGCCTGAACAGATAAATTATTTATCATTGTGCTTCACCTCATATTGATTATCTATGATGACATTATACAACACATCTGATTATGTATCAATTATCAAATCAAGAGTTTTTTATATAACCAGATAAAGACTGCCTAATTAATTGTATAATTAAATAAATTGGAGTTTAGCGGTGAGTTTGTTTTGCAAACTCACCGCTAAACTCCAATTTAATGAATAACCATGCATATTTTACACTTAAAGAGACATCCTCTAATAAATCAAATCATTATTTTACATATTCAGAAGATCCATAAATTCATCGCCTGTTATTGTTTCTTTATCGATGAGATAACGTGCAATGCTATTTAGTTTCTGCATATTATTTCTCAGAATGGTTTCTGCTTTTTCATATGCATCAGATATGATTTTCACAACTTCTCTGTCAATTTTGGAACTTGTTTCGTTGGAGCACATCAAGGATGTATCTTCGCTAAGATAAGGGTTATTGAGAGTTTCAAAGGCAACCATACCAAATTCGTCACTCATTCCGTAGCGTGTAATCATTGCCCTTGCAATTTTTGTTGCCTGTTCAATGTCATTCGATGCCCCGGTTGTCACCGAATTAAACATAAGTTTTTCTGCGGCTCTTCCGGCAGTGAAGGTTACAATCTTGTTGAATGCCTCTTCTTTTGACATAAGAAACTTTTCATCTTCCTCAACCTGCATTGTATATCCAAGTGCGCCTGATGTTCTTGGAATAATGGTTATTTTGTGAACAGGGGCTGAATTTTTCTGAAGTGCGGCAACAAGGGCATGCCCCACTTCATGATATGCAATTATCTCTTTTTCTTTTTGAGATATTACCATACCTTTTCTCTGATATCCTGCAAGGATTACTTCAACGCTTTCTTCAAGGTCAGATTGTTCAACTTCGATTCTACCAAGTCGTACTGCACGAAGTGCAGATTCATTGATAATATTTGCAAGTTCTGCTCCTGATGCACCGCTTGTTGCATTGGCTATGGATTTGAAATCTACCCCGTCTGCAATATTGACTTTTTTTGCGTGTACCCTTAAAATTGCCTCTCTACCCCTTAAATCAGGAAGTTCAACAGGAATTCTACGGTCAAATCGTCCCGGTCTTAAAAGTGCTTTATCAAGGGAATCAGGTCTATTGGTAGCGGCAAGGATTACCACACCTTTTTTTCCGTCAAATCCGTCCATTTCCGTGAGAAGTTGATTTAAAGTCTGCTCTCTTTCGTCATTACCGCCTGAAAAGTGAGCAGAATCTCTTTTTTTGCCTATGGTGTCAATTTCATCTATGAAAACAATACACGGTGCTTTTTCATTTGCTTGTTTGAAAAGGTCCCTCACCTTTGCGGCACCCATACCAACAAACATTTCGACAAATTCAGAACCGGAAATAGAAAAGAAAGGAACATTTGCCTCACCTGCTACAGCCTGAGCAAGAAGGGTTTTTCCTGTTCCCGGAGGTCCTACAAGAAGTGCGCCCTTTGGAAGAGTTGCCCCTATTGCGGCATACTTTTTGGGATTATGAAGAAAATCCACAATTTCTGTGAGCGCCTCTTTCGCCTCGTCCTGACCTGCAACATCAGAGAAAGTTTTTCCTGTCTGCGCCTTTACATACACCTTTGCATTTGATTTGCCAAAAGACATGGCATTTCCGCCAAATCCGCCTTTTGCCATCTGTTTTGAAAGAAATCTCCAGAAAATTACCATTATGAGAATTGGTATTCCGTAGCTCAGAATTGTTGCCAAAATTGGTGACATTTCCTCAGGCTGAACTTTTGTGAACTTTGCACCTGAATGTTCAAGTTTCGCAACAAGGGCAGGGTCATCCATGAGACCTGTTTTATAGGTCGTTTTAGAATTTGAATCAACACCAAGAAGTGATGACGGCTTATCATTTTTAGCATTTGTTTTGGTTGTAAAAACAATGAAAGTATCATCTATTTCAACCTCATCAATGTTTTTCCTGTCAAGTTCTTCCAAGAAAAAATCATAACTCACTTCTTTTGTCTGAGAACCGAAAAGAAATGGAAAAACAAAATAGTTCATCAGGAAAATTATTACAAGTCCAATTACTATATAGAACACTTTTCCTTTTTTATTATTCATAACATATTCCTCTCTTTGTGATAGATAATAGAAAAAGACTGCATCCAAGGTGTATCACCTCTGTTTAAGAGGTGATACATAAAATCCTTAATACGCAGTCTCTCATAATTTCAAAAATTATGCCTGAGTTTCTTCTGTGTTCAGAGCATCTTTTCTTGAAAGATTAAATCTGCCCTGACGGTCAATCTCCATAAGTTTAACTTTGATTTCATCGCCTTCGGAAACAACATCTTCTACCTTTGCAACTCTGCGGTCTTCAAGTTTGGAGATGTGTACAAGTCCTTCTCTTCCGGGAAGGAATTCCACAAATGCACCGATTTCAATAATTTTTACAACTTTACCTGTATAGATTTTGCCAACTTCAGGTTCAGCAACAATTCCTTCTACAATTGAAAGTGCCTTATTTCCTGCTTCTTCATCTGTAGTAAGAATGAATACGCTACCGTCGTCTTCAATATCAATTTTAACTCCGGTTTCAGCAATGATTTTCTGAATTGTTTTTCCGCCTGAACCAATGACATCTTTGATTTTATCAACAGGAACTTTTGTTGTGATAATCTTGGGAGCATATTCGGAAAGATGTTCACGGGGTTCCGGAATTGCTTTAAGCATTACTTCATCAAGGATGTAGTAGCGTGCATCTCTTGTTTTTCTGAATGCTTCTTTGATTATGTCATAGGTGAGACCATCAACTTTGATATCCATCTGAATTGCTGTGATACCTTTTTTAGTACCTGCAACTTTGAAGTCCATATCGCCATAGAAGTCTTCAACACCCTGAATGTCAACCATTGTGAGGAATTCGTCGGAATCGGGTTTTGTGATCAGACCGCAGGAAATTCCGGCAACAGGTGCTTTGATGGGAACACCGGCATCCATAAGCGCAAGTGTACTTCCGCAAACACTTCCCTGTGATGTTGAACCATTTGAACTAAGAACTTCAGATACAAGACGGATTGCATATGGGAATTCTTCTGTTGAAGGAATAACCGGTTTTAATGCTCTTTCAGCAAGTGCACCATGACCAATTTCACGTCTTCCCGGTCCTCTTGAAGGTTTGGTTTCACCTACAGAGTATGAGGGGAAATTATAATGGTGCATATATCTTTTTGAAGTTTCTTCATCAAGGCCGTCAATTGTCTGTGATTCGGAAACTGCACCGAGAGTTGCAATTGTAAGAACCTGAGTCTGTCCTCTTGAGAAGAGTCCTGAACCGTGAGTTCTTGGAAGAAGTCCTACACTTGCACTAAGAGGTCTGATTTCATCAATCTGTCTTCCGTCAACACGTTTGTGGTCTTCGATAAGCCATTTTCTAACGATTTCTTTCTGGATTTTATAGAAGAATTCATCTATCTCAGCATCTCTGCCTTCATATTCTTCTCCAAGATATTCATTTAATTCATCTGCAACAACTTTCATTCTTTCGTCGCGGATTCTCTTGTCATCAGTATCAATTGCTGCACAAATTTTGTCATAGGAAAAAGCATATACTTTATCATAGAATTCGTGGTCAACATCGTGGGGCTCATAGGGTGCTTTTTCCTTGCCTACTGCTGCAACAATGGTATCTATGAAATCACAGATTTTGATGATTTCCTGATGAGCATATACGATAGCATCATACATTACATCTTCGGGAACTTCATTTGCACCTGCTTCAATCATTACAACTTTCTGTCTTGTACCTGCAACGGTAACTGACATTTCGCTTTTTTCTCTCTGTTCCAATGTGGGGTTAATTACAAATTCACCGTCAACAAGACCTACGATTACTGCACCAACAGGGCCTGCAAAGGGCATTTCGGAAATTGAAATTGCAATTGATGCACCATTCATTGCACAAACTTCGGGAGAGTTGTCCACGTCAACCGACATAACAGTTGTTACAAGACCAACGTCATTGCGGTAATCTTTTGGAAACAAGGGACGTATGGGACGGTCAATAACACGGCTTGTGAGAATTGCCTTTTCGGACGGTTTTCCTTCACGTTTCAAAAATCCGCCGGGAATTTTGCCCACGGAATACATTTTTTCTTCATAGTCAACACTGAGAGGGAAAAAGTCGATTCCGTCTCTGGGTTTTGCAGATGCGGTTGCAGTTGCAAGTACCACAGTGTCACCATATCTTACAAGAGCAGAGCCGGAAGCGAGCTGAGCAAGTTCGCCGGTTTCAACTGTAAATTCTCTGCCTGCGATGGTAGTAGTAAATTTCTGATTCATATTATCCTCCTTGATTTTTACAAAACGGGAGAAATCTTCTTAAAATTTAGCATTTAGATATGCTCTCAAACATTTTTCAACAGCATATTTAACTGCTAAAACTAAGTAAATTCTCCCATTTTATTATTAACAATTAGTAAAACAGGCAAAGATGACATAAAGTCACCTTTGCCACTTTGAACAAACTACTTTCTGATGTTGAGTCTTGCAATAAGGCTACGGTATCTTTCGATATCGATTTTAGCAAGGTACTGCAAAAGACCTCTTCTTTTACCAACCATTTTGAGAAGACCTCTTCTTGAGTGATGGTCTTTCATGTTGGATTTAAGGTGCTCTGTGAGGTGGTTGATACGGTAAGTAAGGATTGCAACCTGTACTTCCGGAGAACCTGTGTCACCTTCGTGAGTAGCGTATTCTTTAATGATAGCGTCTTTTGTTTCCTTAAGCATTGGAAACACCTCCATTTAATATATTTACCCTATCGGGCATGAGCCGCAAGGCAAAGAATCGGGTCGGAGAATCCGTGACCCTTGCTTTGGGCTATTGAGACATTACTCAACCATTGCATTATATCACAATAAAAAGCAAAAGTAAATAGTTTTTTATGGAAAATTTTTCACAATTATTTATGATTTTTACATCCTCCTCTTATCCATTTATGTTATACATATATGGCATTGTTTTTTGTGTGAATTAGCACTGCAGTTCAAAATATACATTAATATTTGTATAAATTTGATAAAAAGTGAATAATTATGCAATTCATCCTTGATTTTTCACTCTTTTGCTGTATAATATAATATGTGATACAAAAATTATACATTCTATGAACAAGGAGACGATTTTATGATAAACGTAGGAATACTTGGTGCAACAGGATATGCCGGGATTGAAACGGTCAGACTTTTGGCAAATCATCCAAATGTAAAAATTACCCGACTTATATCACACAGCTTTGAAGGTAAAAAAATATCAGAAATTTATCCGAGTCTTGAAGGCGTGCTTGACATCGAATGTGTAAGTCTTGATGTTGATGATATTGCAAAAAACTGCGATCTCGTTTTCACTGCTCTTCCTCACGGGGTATCAAAAGATGTTATTCCCGGACTTTATGAAAAAGGTTTGAAAATCATTGATTTAAGCGGCGATTTCAGGTATAACGATGTAAAAGTATATGAAAAATGGTATGGAGAATCTCACCCGTCACCTGAACTTTTGGAAAAATCCGTGTATGGTCTTTGCGAACTTTACAGAGAGAAAATCAGGAATACTTCTTTGATTGGAAATCCCGGCTGCTATACTACCTGTTCAATTCTGGCACTCTATCCACTTTTGAAAGCAAGTGTGATAGAAACCAAAAATATTATTATTGATGCAAAATCCGGTGTGAGCGGTGCAGGAAGAACAACCAAACTTGACTATAGTTTCTGCGAATGCACAGAAAATATGCTTGCATATAAAATTGCAACTCACCGTCACACATCGGAAATTGAACAAGAGCTTTCTATTGCGGCAGGAAGTGAAGTTATGGTATCATTCACTCCACATCTCATCCCTCTAAAAAGAGGAATTTATGCAACCTGCTATGCAAATCTTTCAAATAATGTTACAGGCGATGAAATTGAAAAAATATACAAAGATTTTTATGAGAACGAACATTTTATAAGAATTATGAGTCCCGGAAAAATACCGGAATCAAACTGGGTTGCCGGTTCAAATTTTGCAAACATTGGTTTTCAGATTGACGAACGACTCGGAAGAATTGTTGTGTGTTCAACCATTGACAACCTCATAAAAGGTGCGGCTGGTCAGGCAGTTCAGAACATGAATATAATGATGGGATTTGACGAAAAAGCCGGTCTTGATATGCCTGCCATGTATCTTTAATGATTTAAACTTTTAAAGGAGAATAATATAATGGAACTTTTAAACAGAAATTCAGCATATGTTGAATCCTTAATCAAAAAAGCAAATATACTCACAGAAGCACTTCCCTACATAAGAAAACTTAACAAAAAAAGAATTGTTATCAAATATGGCGGAAATGCAATGCTTAACGACGAAATCAAAAAATCCGTAATTCAGGATATCACCCTTTTAAAGTTTATCGGTCTTAATCCGATTGTTGTTCACGGAGGCGGTCCTGACATTTCAAACGCGCTAAAAGCCTACAACATTGAAAGCCGTTTTGTTAACGGTCTGCGTGTTACCGAAAAAGACACTGTCGGTGTTGCGCAGATGGTTTTAGTCGGAAAAACCAATAAAGAGCTTGTTTCTCTTTTGAATGCTATGGGTGGAAAAGCAATAGGTCTTTGCGGCATTGACGGTAGTTTGTTAAAATGCAAAAAATTATATACTGAGGTTGACGGAGTTAAAACCGATATTGGGTTTGTTGGTGAAGTTACGGAGGTTAACACCAAGATTATTGAAATGCTCAACGATGACGAATTCATTCCTGTTATTGCACCTATCGGTGTTGACGATGAAGGAAATTCCTACAACATAAACGCAGATTCTGTAGCAGAGGCTGTGGCAGAAGCATTAAACGCTGAAAAGCTTATGTACCTTACGGATGTTGAGGGCGTAAAAAATTCTGACGGGGAACTGATTTATAAAATCCATCTTGACGAAATTAATGAAATGATTGAAAACGGAACAATCACCGGCGGTATGATTCCAAAGATTAAAAGCTGTGAAAAGGCAATCAAAAATGGTGTCGGAAAAGTACATATCATCGACGGAAGACTTCTCCACTCCATTCTTCTGGAAATATTTACAGATACAGGAATCGGTACCATGATTACTGAATAAATGTAAAAAATTAATACTGAATTTTAAACGTTCAATTCGTATCAATTTGACAGAAAATGCGTATTTGTCAGTTTCTGTCTATAGTAAAGTGGCGAAAAAAATCAACTTGATTTTTTTCGCCACTTAATTATTATAGGATTTTTCACCAAATCAGTGCAAAGTATACAGCATAGGCAACAAGCATCAATACACCTGACCATCTTTTTAGTTTCATTTCTTTTAAAGGACATATTAAAAGTATTAACGTGGCAATAACTGCTACAATGGTATCGAATCTAAATCCATTTGCAAAAGGAACAGGAATGATTGATGCTGATACACCAATAACAAAGAGAATATTAAAAATGTTACTTCCTACAATATTACCGATGGCAATATCTGCATTACCTTTTCTTGCAGCCGATACGGAAGTGAAAAGTTCAGGAAGAGATGTTCCGAGTGCAACAATGGTAAGACCTATAAATCTTTCACTGAGTCCGAGAACTTTTGCAATTCTTGTTGCTGCATCAACAGTCACATTACTGCCATAAACAATAAGAAATAGTCCTATAACAGTCCATACAAATGCTTTTGTGACAGATATTTCTTTTATTTCTTCTTCATTGTCTCTGTCTTTTTTTGCTAAAACAAAAAGATATGCAAGATAGATAAGGAAAAATATTAAAAGTAATATTCCTTCAAGAAGACCAATTTCACCGTCATATCCCATCCACAAAAGAATTAAGGTTATCGCTATCATGAAAGGAATTTCAACTTTTATTGTGGATTTTGCAACCTTGAGGGCTGTTATTACAGATGAAATACCAAGAATTATGAGAATATTCAAGATGTTGCTGCCGACGATATTTCCAATTGTAATATCCGCATTCCCTTTTAGGGCAGCAGTTATGCTGACAGCAGCTTCCGGTGCACTTGTACCCATAGCAACAATTGTAAGACCAATTACAAGTTGCGGTATTTTAAATTTTGTCGCAATCCCTGATGAACCGTCAACAAACCAATCAGCACCTTTAACAAGCATTACAAAACCTATACAAAGTAAAACAAGTTGCAGGATAAAATGCATTTTAAAAAACTCCTTTTCTTATTATAAACTATCTATATTATATTTTTCTGCATAGTAAGAGAATTTCGATGTAAAATATGCATCGTTTGTTTTCATATCTCTCAATGACTGATGAACATTCATATTATTTTCTGATGCATCAATAACACAGGCGGCAATATTTGAGCAGTGGTCTGCCGTTCTTTCAAGATTTGTGATAAGGTCAGCCCATACAAATCCGGCTTCTATTGAACAGGTTCCGTTTTTCAGTCGCTTTATGTGCCCGTCTCTGAGTTTTATTTTTAATCCGTCAATTACCTGTTCGAGTGGTTCAACATCTCGGGCGCATTTTATGTCATTGTTAATAAATGCCATATACGAAAGTGTAAGAATTTCAGATACTGCACTGCAAAGAACACCAAGTTCCCCTAATGCGTCAGGTGTGAACTGCATATCTTTTTCTTTTAATTCTTCTGCCGATTCCAGGATATTGATGCTGTGGTCTGATATTCTTTCAAAATCACCAATTACTTTCAGAAGTTTTGAAACTTCTGAACTGTCATTGTCGCTTACTTTGTAACGACTGAGTTTTACAAGATATGTTCCTAAAATATCTTCATAGTGGTCGGCTTTTTCTTCGGCACTGCGAATCTCCTGAGCAACAGTTGCATCATATTTATTGAGCATATTTAATCCATTCTTTAAAGCAACCACAGAAAACTCTGCCATTTCATGTACAAGATCATTGCAACGCTCCAATGCAACTGGAGGGGTTATAAGAAGTCTTTCGTCAAGTTCAATATTTTCTTCCGCTATGCTTGTTTCAGGTACAAGTTTAATCGCAAGTTTTTCAAGAAGTGAAGACATGGGGAAAAGCAAAACGGTGCATGCAATATTAAAAAGCGAATGTGCAATTGCAATGCCAATGTACGATGCGGATGCATTTAAAAGTGTAGGTTTTAAAAGAACTGATATTATACTGAACACAGAAAGCAAGATTATTGTGCCGATTACATTGAATGACAAGTGTACAATAGCGGCGCGTTTTGCATTTTTGTTTGTACCAAAAGAAGATAAAAGGGCTGTTACACATGTTCCTATGTTTTGTCCCATAATAATCGGAACAGCCGCACCATAGGAAACCTGGCCGGTAACAGAAAGTGCCTGAAGTATTCCTACAGATGCCGAACTGGACTGAATGATAGCAGTAAGAATTGCTCCTGCAAGGACTCCAAGAATCGGATTTTTGAACATAATAAACAGATTTTGGAAAGCGGGTACATCAGCAAGACCTGATACAGCAGATGACATGGTATCCATACCGAACATCAATGTTGCAAAACCGAGCAGTATTGTTCCTGTGTCTTTTTTCTTGCTTGTTTTTGAAAGCATCAAAAATACTGTTCCAATAAGGGCAAGAACAGGTGTAAATGACATTGGTTTCAAAAGTTGAATAAATGTATTATCACCTGATATACCGCCAAGACTCAATATCCATGCTGTTACGGTCGTTCCGATATTGGCACCCATTATCACTCCGATTGACTGTCTGAGAGTCATTATACCGGAATTTACAAAACCAACAACCATAACGGTTGTGGCGGAGGAACTCTGAATAACAGCTGTCACACCGAGACCTGTTAAAAATCCGGCAAGTTTGTTTTGCGTAAGTCTGGAAAGAATTTTTTTGAGACTGCCTCCCGCTCTTCGCTCCAAAGCATCACCCATCACATTCATTCCAAAAAGAAACAAACATAATCCGCCAATCAAAGTTAAAACATCAAAAACTGTCATCTGTACACCTCTTCTTAATTGTTATATTTATATTTATGTTTATACTTGAGTGGAATGGTATGTGCATTTTTTTCACACACAATCAAAACCACATCAATCTATCATATATTATACTGTCAAATTGGTTAAGATGCGGTTAAGATTGTAATTAAACAAAAAAGCAGACTTTGAATCAATGATACAATCATCAAATCAAAATCTGCCAATTATTATTCATCTTTGTCACACATACGGTAGCCTACACCAAGTTCATTTACAATATAATTACTTTTTCCGGGCTTATCACCAAGTTTTTTTCGTATGTTAGCCATATTAACCTGAAGTTTTTTTGTACTGTTCAGGTCGTTGTACCCCCAAATATCACGAATAATCGAAGTGTAGGTCATAACCTTTCCGGAATGCTCGGAAAGGAATGCAATGATATTGTATTCAGTCTGAGTGAGCGTTACCTCGGATTTGCCGACAAAAACTCTCCTTGCATCATAATCGATTTCAAGTTCGCCGGATTTAAATTTGCCTCCGGGCAGTTTTCCTTCATCTATGCTCCGCCTTGATATTCTGAGAGCCGACCTTACTCTTGCAACAAATTCCGCGCTTCCAAAAGGTTTTGTTACATAATCGTTTGCTCCCATATCGAGTGCATTGACTTTATCCTTTTCATCTGTCCTTGCCGAAAGCACAATGACAGGCGTCAAAGAATCCTTTCTGACATCTTTCAAAAACGTTGTCCCATCATAATCAGGTAATCCAAGATCAAGTATAACAAGGTCCGGTCTGTGAGATGCAAAAAGCATTTTACCACCTGCGCATGATTTTGCACAAACAACCTGATATCCGTTTGTTTCAAGAAGATTCTTCAACAGATTATTTATGTTTTCTTCGTCTTCTATTATGAGGATTTTATATTTGTTGTTCATTTCAGTTATCCTCCAGATTTAGTGCGAAGCGGAATATACATCCACCGCTTTTTCCGTTATATGCATTTATATTTCCACCATGCGCTTTTATGATTGATGCGCACACCGAAAGACCAATTCCTGCGTTGTTTTTTCTGCCGTCAGAAATCTCAGAATAAGATGAGTATACACCGTTGAAAATCTCTTTGAGTTTTGCATCGGGAATCCCGCACCCATCATCTTCTATTTCAAAAACCGCTTTGTTTGAAGTTATAAACACACTGAGTTTTAAATATGTCATACCTTTTGCATGCTGTACGGCATTTTCAAGAATATTTATAAGCACCTGTTCAATCAAAAGTGCATCCATGGGAACTGTGACAAAATCATCAGGAATATAAACATCTATTGTCTTACCGGGATATCTCTTTGAGAACTTGACAAGGACTGAATCAATTAGTTCGTCAAGAACCGTTGGAACTTTAATGATTTTTACATTATCGCCGTCAAGTTTTGTTACAGATAACAGATTCTCCACCATACGGTACAACCATTTGGAATCTTCACTTATACCCCTTATCATTTCGGTTTTTTGTTCATCAGTAAAATTTTCAAAATTATCCAAAAGAGCAGAACTGGAACTGAAAATCGTTGTAAGAGGTGTTCTAAGGTCATGGGAAACAGCTCTCAAAAGATTTGCTCTCATTCTTTCCTTGTCTCTTTCGGATTTTATTGCCTCTTGTCGTTTCACTTTGGCAGTAAGACCGCAAGTCATCATTGTAACCACAAGCAGAATTATTGCCGAAACTATATTCTCTGCTATCGTAAAGTTGAATGCAAAAAAAGGAAAATCAAAAGCAAAGTTAACCGCCAGCACGCATAAAAGCGCAGATGTTATGCCGTAAACATATCCCTGAGTCACAACTGATATCAGATATACACCCAATACAAACACTGCTGAAATTAATGCACTGTTATGGAATATGTATTTCAAAACCAGGGAAAAAGAAAAACACACACAAAGAATCCCAAATGTTATCAGGGAGTTTTTTAAAATGGCATTTGTTTTTTTCATTCTGTCCTCCATTTGGCAAAAACTGATTTACACACAAGTGTACTATAACATAATTCCGGCTAAGACTTGGATAAAAGTAATTCTATTTATGTATTTTTAAAACATCATTCATCATTGAAACAAAATCTTCTCTGACATTTTCAGGAGAAACTATTTCTGCCCTTGCACCAAGAGATGCTATCCATCCGAAAAACTGCTGGCTAACCGATACTCCTGTTTTAATTATGAAATGGTTGTCCCCGTCTTTAAATGGCGTTATATCCATTCCGAATCGGTCAAAGGCAACGTTTATCAAAGAATTATCAAATCTCATTGTAACGAGAGTTTCTTCACCTGAAAACATTGAAAAAACTTTCTTTGCGTAATGCGCTGTGTCAAAATGTCCATCGGGAATTGTTCTTTCGTCTGTCAGAATCTTAATATTCTCCATACGGTCAACACGATAGTGAACATAGTTTGAATGTTTGCTGTTATATGCAACAAGATAGTAATTTTCGTCATCCCACATAAGTGTCACGGGGGATTCCTCATATTCTCTCCCATCTTTTCTGTATAGTTTTTCTTTTTCTATGGTATAGTTGAAATATTTGAAACTAATTTTTTTATTTTCACCTATGGCGTCATATATTTTATCAACATTATAGAAAACTTTCTCGTTGCGCGTTTTTACCCTGTTTGCAATATACACCTGACGTCTTAATTTTCCGGCATTGTGACGGCTTGTGAGTTTTTCGATTTTTGAAATAAGTTCAAGACTCTTTTTTTCTGTCACAAATTTTGAAGACTGAACTGCATCTATTAAAAGTTTCAATTCCGGGAGTTCAAACTGTGTTGCAAGATTATAATAGCCGGGAATCTTTTCGGATGTTTTGCAAATGTCGAGTCCAAAGATGTTAAGTTGTTCAAAATCGTCATATAGACTTTTTCGTTCTGCGTTTATGCCGAGTTCTTTTAATTTGAGTATTATTTCAGACATTGTAAGACTGTTGTTTTCATCAGTTTCTTCCAAAAACATTTTAAGAAGATACAAAAGTTTTAATTTTTGATTTGATGATTTTGGCATTGATATAACCCCTTAGATTTGAAATCATTTTAAGTTTGTGTTTTACGAAGCTACTTATAAACTTTCGATGTATTATAAAAATGGAGTGTAAACATTAATATTTACACTCCGTTTTTGGTTACATTTCTTTAACAAGTCTTGCAGTATCTTTTGCAATCATAAGTTCTTCATTTGTGGGGATAACCAATGTTTTTACAGTTGCATCAGGTGCAGAAATATCCATTTCCTTTCCTCTGCATTTGTTTGCTTCAGCATCGATTTTAATACCCATAAATCCGAGTTTTTCAACAATCTGACCTCTTGTGAGAGCAGTGTTTTCACCAACGCCCGCTGTGAATACGATTGCATCAACGCCGCCCATTGCTGCAGCATATGCACCAATATATTTTGTTACGCCATATGCAAACATTTCAAGAGCAAGGGCTGATTTTTCATTTGTATCCTTTGAACCTTCAAGGTCTCTGAAATCTGAACTGAGTTCGGAAATTCCAAACACACCTGATTCCTTATTCATAAGGTCATTAACCTGTTTTGCACTAAGGTTTTCTTTTTCCATAAGGAATGTCACGATAGCAGGGTCAATATCACCTGAACGTGTTCCCATCGGAACACCTGCAAGAGGTGTGAATCCCATACTTGTGTCAACAGATTTACCGCAGTCAACTGCAGCAATTGATGACCCGTTGCCAAGGTGACAAGTGATTATTTTAAGTTCTTCAATGGGTTTTCCAAGCATTATAGCTGCTCTTTCAGATACGAATCTGTGGCTTGTTCCATGGAAACCGTATCTTCTTATTTTATGCTTTGTATAGAGTTCATAAGGAAGTGCATACATATATGCTTTTTGAGGCATTGTCTGATGGAACGCAGTGTCAAACACACCAACCTGAGGAACACCGGGCATAGCCTTTTCGCAAGCCTCTATGCCGATGATGTTTGCAGGGTTATGAAGAGGAGCAAGTTCAGAGCAAACTTCAAGAGCCTCTTTAACTTTATCATCAATAACAACAGAGCAAGCAAAAATTTCTCCGCCGTGTACCACTCTGTGTCCGACTGCGTCAATTTCTTTCATATCGGAAATTACACCGTGTTCTTTGTCTGTGAGAGCGTCAATCACCATTGAAATGGCAACCGAATGATCGTCCATATGTTTTTCAACAACATAGTCATCTTTGCCGGGAACTTTGAGAGTGAGTTTTGAACCTTCAATTCCGATTCTTTCACAAAGACCTTTTGCAAGAACTTTTTCTTCTTCAATTTTAATGAACTGATATTTGAGAGAAGAACTTCCTGCATTGATTACTAAAATATTCATAATTACAACCGCCTTTTCAAATTATAAAATATTATCAGTTATTTGCCTGAGCCTGTACACAAGTGATTGCCACAACACCAACAATGTCTTCAGCAGAACATCCTCTTGAAAGGTCATTGATCGGCATTGCAATACCCTGTGTGATAGGTCCGTATGCTTCTGCTTTTGCAAGTCTCTGAACAAGTTTATATCCGATGTTTCCTGCATCAAGGTCAGGGAACACAAGAACATTTGCTTTTCCTGCAACATCAGAATCGGGTGCTTTTGAAGAACCTACATCAGGAACAATTGCGGCATCAAGTTGAAGTTCGCCGTCAACTTTAAGACCGGGATTATTTTCTTTGCAGATGCGTGTTGCTTCAACAACTTTATCAACATCAGCGTGCTTTGCACTACCTTTTGTGGAGTGAGAAAGCATTGCAACGATTGCTTCACTCTGGGCAAGAAGTTCAAAGGATTCTGCAGAACATGATGCAATTGCAGCAAGTTTTTCAGGGTCGGGATTCTGTTCAAGACCAGAGTCTGCAAAAATAAATGTTCCGTTTGCACCGTATTCACAATCAGGAACTACCATTACGAAAAACGCTGATACAAGTTTAACACCTGGTTTTGTTTTGATTATCTGAAGGCTTGGACGGAGAGTGTTTGCTGTTGAGTGACATGCACCTGAAACAACACCGTCTGCATCTCCTGCTTTTACCATAAGGCAAGCATAATACATATAATCACCAAGAGCCTGTGCTTTTGCTTCTTCATATGTAAGACCTTTGGATTTTCTCAGTTCAACAAAAAGGTTGAGATACTCCTCTGTTTTTTCATAGGTGAAAGGATTGATGATTGTAGCTTTGGAAATATCAAGACCTTCACTGTTTTTTGCAACTTCTTCGGGAGTACCGATGATGATGATGTCCGCAATGTCCTCTTTAAGAACTGTTGCTGCCGCTTCAAATGTTCTTCTGTCCATTGATTCAGGAAGAACAATTTTCTTTTTGTTTTGTTTTGCACGGTTTTTGATTGTGTCTAAAAATGTGCTCATTTTTTTGCCTCCTGCGTAATTTATTGTTTTATAACATAAACGATTAACATACTCTATGATTATACAACAAATTTTTCCTTTTTACAAGTCCTATAAACTTTTTTGATGAATTTTATTTATATTCATTGACAATACGGCATCTTTTTTATTATAATTGATGTAGTTTAGTATTATGAATGGAGAAAAAATATGGACAGCATAAGTGTAAATTTGAAAAATGAGTTTCTCACTGTGACAATTTCGTCATATGGTGCTGAAATTACAAGTATAAAAGATGCAAACGATAAAGAATATCTGCATCAGAAAGATATGATTTTCTGGAACCGTCAGGCACCGATTCTTTTTCCTGTTTGCAGCAATCTTATTAATAACGAAATCTCAATTAACTCTGTTACATACACCATTATGCCCCACGGTTTTGTTATGAATAAAGATTTTAATCTTATGGAATGTACAGAGGATCTTGCTGTATTCTCGTTTGTATCGGATGAAGAAACAAAAGAAATGTACCCCTATGACTTTGAACTTATCATTACATACAAACTTTTAGGAAAATCTCTTGATGTTTCCTATGAGGTTATAAATGATTCAGAGGGAGATATGTATTTTTCAATCGGTGCACACGAAGGATATGAATGTCTTGAAGGCATTGAAAACTATGAAATCCACTTTGAAAAAGAAGAAAAAGATAATTACTATGTTTATGAAACAGATGAAGTCCCCGAAAAGTTTATGAAAATAGAAAACGGCCATAGCGTTATGATGCTTCATCCGCAGCTTTTCAAAGACTCGGTAACAATTTCTTTTGATAGTCCTCAAAGCGACTATGTTACTCTGTTAAACAAAGAAACAGGAAAAGAAATCAAGGTTGAATTTGCAGACTTTGATAATCTGTATGTATGGTCTGTTGAGAATTCTCAGTTTGTGTGTATCGAACCCTGGTGCGGTGCACCCTACAAAGGAGAACAGATTCCCGATATCAGCGCAAAGCCCGGTATTCACAAACTCGAAAAAGGCGGACAGTTTGAATGTCATCACGCAATTGCGATTCTCTGATGAGTATATAAATTTCTCAATTGGGTGATAAATAACTTATTCAGAAATGAAAAGAGGAATATAGATGAACATAGATCAATGTCCCATAGGGGTGTTTGATTCGGGTCTTGGAGGAATAAGTGTTTTAAAAGAACTTTCAAGACTTATGCCAAGTGAAAATTATATATATTTCGGTGATACAAAAAATGCTCCTTATGGAGACAAGACCGATGAGGAAATAAGAGAACTTTCCGAAAAATGTCTTGAGTTTCTCGTATCAAAAGGAGTAAAGGCAATCGTAATTGCCTGCAATACCGCAACAAGTGTTTCGGCAGATTATCTCAGAAAAAAATATGACATACCGATTGTTGGAATTGAGCCTGCGCTAAAACCTGCAGCGTCCAATCATCCCGACGGAAATATACTGATTATGGCGACTCCTGTCACCTTAAAAAAAGATAAATTTGCTTCATTAAATGCAAAATATGGAAACAATGCAAAGATAACTCCCCTGCCCTGTCCAGGTCTTGCAGAAATAATTGAGAAAGGCTGCATAGATAAAGACGAAATCAAAACCTATCTCAAAAATCTTTTTAAGCCATATGAAAGCAAAAAGATATCTGCAATAGTTCTTGGATGCACTCATTATCCACACATTGAGAATGAAATCAGAGAAAGTTTTGATTATGATGTTAAAATTTATGACGGTTCTTTGGGAACAGCAAAAGAGACCTTAAGAAGACTTGATGAAGTTGGGATACTTAACAAATCAGAAAATCATGGTACAGTTGAGTTTTTTTCGAGCGAGTCAGGGAACGAAGAAACTGAAATAATGAAAAAATTCTTTAGTATATAAAGCATTGGACTGTAAATTAATTTGCTAAATTTGCTGAATTAATTTACAGTCCAATTTTGTTTTTATAAATGTTTAAAAATTCTCCGGTTTACATTATTGTACATAAACAGGCATATCACAAGGCACACGCCTTCTGCAATAACAAAACTCCACCAGATAGCATTAAGCCCGCCAACTTTTGAGAGAATCCACGCAGCGGGAATCAGTACAAGAAGCTGTCTGCAAATGCTCATAATCATGCTGTACAATCCTTTTCCGATTGCTTGAAAAGTTGTGCTTAATGTTATTCCTATTGCCGCAAGCGGAAAATGAATACATATGGTTCTAAGGGCAATTGAGCCGACTGTTGTGATCTCGCTGACTGTTCCCGATTCAAAAAGAGAGAGAAGTGCTTTTGGGAAAATCAAAAATAAAGTCATTCCCACAACCATAACTGACATTGCCCATACAAGGGCTGTTTTTATTGCCGTATATATCCTCTCTTTATTCCTTGCACCGTAGTTATAGCCTATGATTGGTACAAGACCGTTACTAAGGCCAAAAATCGGCATAAATACAAATGACTGCAATTTGAAATAGATTCCAAGGATATTTACAGCCACTTTTCCGTATACAATCAGTATTGCGTTAAATGTCACATTCATAACAGAAGAAATTGACTGCATTATCATACTTGGAATTCCAACTCTTAAAATTTCCCTTACAATTTCTTTTTTAAGAATAAGACTTCTGATGTTGAGTTTGAGTTCTTTGTTTTTGGTCTGATTTATAAAAAATCCCAAAGCCATGCTTGAAATCTGACCGATAACAGTTGCAACTGCCGCTCCCCTGATACCCATTTCGGGGAATCCAAACATTCCAAAAATCATTATGGGATCGAGTATGATATTTACAACAGCACCGGTAATTTGTGTCACCATGGAAAGAATTGTATTACCGGTTGACTGCATTAGGCGTTCAAAAAGAATTGCAGAAAACAGTCCGAAACTAAAAGTGCATACAGTCGAAAGATATACCACACCAAGGTCTCTTAAAGTTTCATCTTTTGTGAGAAGCCTGAAGGCATCATCTGAAAAGAACAGACCAAAAACGAGAAAAATTACAAATCCGGAAAGCATAAGGGTGAGACCGTTGCCTGCAGCCTTTATTGCATCTTCTGAATTCTTTTTGCCAAGAAATCTTGATGTCACGGCATTGATACCTGTGCCAAGACCTGTTGAAACGGCTATCATAAGCATTTGTATGGGATATGCCAAAGATACTGCCGTCAATGCATCCTGGCTATATTTTGCGACAAAAATACTGTCGACAATATTATAAAGTGCCTGCACCAACAAACTTATCATTATGGGTACGGCAACTGTAGGAACAAGTCTTGACATTTTCATTGTGCCAAGCATACGGGATTTTTCATTCTGTTGCATATTTTCCTCCTTGGTTCATACAAAAAGGAGATGCGAAAAACGTTGATTTTCACTATCTCCATAATAATTATCTTACAATATTTTACAACAAAATGCAATTTATGTCAAATACAAAACAAACGAATATGCATATCAAAAACGTTAAAAAAACAGCAGATTAACAATTTATCTGCTGTTTTTTGTCAGGTACACGCTAAGATATGGCGGCTTTATAAACCTTTTATCTTTGTAAAATTCTATATCATATGACTGATTTGTTTTTTGCGTCATAAAGTTTAGCGAAAATTTATTCTTTTCCAAGATGCTTATTTTTGCTCTGTTGTTATCTGTTATCACATCGGCTGTAATTTCAGGCTTATTTCCTGCATATAAGAAACGGATATTTCCGTTGCGACATTCTGCACTCGCCTTCATAACATTTTTATTTTGAGAAATGTTGTTTATATTCAGACCTAATTTCCCATCAGTTTCATTTCTTGTTATGCTTATAATATAGGCATTCCCTGATATTTCCGGTGTTTCACATTCCACTGATATCACTTTTCCTTTATGAATAACTGCGCTTATCTTAAAATCTGTGTCTTTACATTGTTTTATCACATCAAAAAACATATCAGATATGTCACGAACGGCAGAATTGTTTTCAACACTTCCATCTTGTAATATTTTCTTTACAAAATTATTCATGTGGTTTTTATTTATAACAAAAGTGTATTTTCTGGCTTTCGATTCACCGTTTTCATCAGAAACAGATACTGTTTTCCCGGAATTCAAACCTGACTTTGTCAGAAGAACGATAAGATTGTATCCAAGTCTTTTTTTGTTTATTACAGGAAATGTATAATCATTTTCAACTATTGTCAGAATTTTTCCGAATACTGTGTCGCTGCTTTTGACGGCGTCACTTTCAAAGCACTGTATCACCTGTTCAAAATCTAAAGTTCTGTTTCGCTGATAGCTTGCAGGACTAAGGGATGCTCCTCTCTTTACATCTGAAACAAATCCCATCACCTTATAAAGACTTGCCCTGTTTCCGTCAGAATCCACAAAATTCACATCTCCGCCTGCACCGTTTTTACCCGGTGTATATACAGCTACAAGTTTATCATCAGATGCTGATGGTGACTCTATATTTAGTGAATATTCCGTTCCTTCTTCTATGCCGGGAAAAGGAACATTTTCCAGCGAATCATACCATTGATGAGATATTTGTGAAAAAGTAAGTTCAAAAGCTTTCACAATTTTAACGAGACTTATCACACTAACCATGGCATACATAAAGGAAATTAACACGAATGAAACTGTAAAGATAACAAAAACCGTCTTTGCAACTTTTCTTTTGTTTGAAACAAAAGTTTCCATCACATATCACCTGTAATTATTATCTCTTTTTTTCAAAAAGATAATCATAGGTGTTGATTGTATTTTTTGCAAAAACGGTTATTTTTTGTTTTTTAATTCAATTATAATCTTTTGTTAAAAGTGCTCTTATGTATCCCCTGTCAGAGTTTGTTGACTCAACATAAAATCCTCTGCCGTAATAAAAAATTATCAGAGATTTAATTTTTGCACCGGTATGAAGCTGAATTTTTTTGACTCCCCGAACTTTCATATTGATATCAACAAGGTTCATTAGAGCCTTTCCAATGCCAAGATTCTGATATTCCGGATTAACTCCGAAACGGCTTAAGTATGCCGTGTCGCCATCTACAGATACCCTCACGCTTCCAACAACTTTTCCATTGATATAAGCAACCAGTACAAGGTTATTTTCGATGTCGTTTATTATATCTTCGTCGCTTTCGTTAAGGGCTGCAAGGGGATAATCTGTTTTGGCAAGCTCCTTATATTTACGAAATGCTTCCATTGTTATTTCTCTTATTTGCGCCACATCATTCATTGATGCATTTCTGATTTCAAATCCGCTGTTTATCATTTTTCTTTCCTTTCAAATCAGTCTGCCATTACTGTTGCCATTACGGCTTTTTGTGCGTGGAGTCGGTTTTCTGCTTCATCAAAGATGACACTTCTGGGTCCATCTATGACAGAGTCTGTCACCTCATATCCCCTGTATGCAGGAAGGCAATGCATAAATATGGCATCGTCTTTTGCCATTGCAAATAGTTTATCATCTACTGTGTATGAACCAAAAACCTTTATTCTCTCCTGTTTCTCGCTTTCCTGTCCCATACTTACCCAAGTGTCGGTAACAACTATGTCTGCATTCTTTACAGCTTCCTCAGGATTTTCTGTGAGAACAACAGAGCAGGATGTTTTTTTCGCAGTATTCTTAGCATTTTCTACGCACTCTTCATCACACTCATAACCCTTTGGTGACGCAATGCTTATATCCATTCCCACTTTTGTGCATCCGTGGAGAAGTGAGTTTGAAATATTGTTTCCATCACCGACATAACAAAGTTTAAGGCCTTCAAGTTTTCCTTTGTGTTCATATATGGTCTGAAGATCTGCAAGAATCTGACAGGGATGCAAAAGATCAGTAAGACCGTTAATTATGCTTATTTGGCCATATTTTGCAAGATCAAGGACGTCCTGATGATCAAATGTTCTTATCATAATTCCATCAAGATAACGTGAAAGTACGTTTGCCGTGTCATATATTGTTTCACCTCTGCCAAGTTGGATATCATTACTTGATAAAAAAAGTGACTGACCGCCAAGTTGATACATTCCGACTTCAAAAGATACTCTTGTACGAGTGGATGATTTTGTAAAAATCATCCCAAGGGATTTTCCTTTGAGAATATGATGTTTTATACCTGCATAGTTTTCTTTTTTTAATTTCATTGCAAGATTCAAAAGATTATGTATTTCTTCTGTTGTACAGTCATTTAAACTAATGAGATGTTTCATAATTAGTTATCCCCTTTCAGTATATTTTTCAGCGTATTTACAATTCCGTCAATGTCCTCTTTTGTTATTATCAGCGGAGGAACAATTCTTAAAACGCTGTCCCCAACTGCACCGACAAGATATTTTTTGTTCATGAGCTCTTTGCATATTTCCTTGGCATTATTTTTTTTAAGTTCAATGCCAATCATGAGGCCTTTTCCTCTCACTTCCGATGCATACTCTCCTATTGATTCGGAAAGTTTATTCATAAAGTAATCTCCCATTTCCGATGCATTTTCAATAAGTTTTTCTTCATCTATAATTTCCAGAGTTGCAAGACCTGCACGGCATGAAAGAGGATTTCCGCCAAATGTTGTTCCGTGGTCACCGGGTTTGAATGAATCAGCAACAAAGTCTTTTGCAAGAACTGCACCAATAGGAACACCTCCGCCAAGAGCCTTGGCGCAAGTTATGATGTCGGGTTCAACCCCATAGAGCTCATATGCAAAAAGCTTGCCGCATCGTCCTATTCCGGTCTGAACTTCATCTACAATAAATATGATATCTTCATCATCACAAATTTTTCGAATTTCCTTAACAAAGCTTTCGTCAAGAGGTCTGACTCCGCTTTCACCCTGAATAAGTTCAACCATTATTGCACAGGTGTTTTTGCTTAGGGATTTTTTTAATCCTTCAATATCGTTTGCATCAACATGAATAAATCCCGGTGTGAGAGGTGCATACGGTGTTTTATACTTTTCCTGACCTGTGGCTGTTGCTGTAGTTATGGTTCTGCCGTGAAAAGATTTGTTAAGAGTGATAATTTCGTATTTATCTTTTCCCTGATTGTAAAAATACTTTCTGGCAAGTTTTATGGCACCTTCATTGGCTTCTGCTCCGGTATTTGCAAAAAACACTTTATCAAAACAGGTTTTCATACACAGTTTTTCTGCCAAAAGAGCTTGATTCTTTATATAATACACCGATGATGTATGAATAAGATTTTCAATCTGATTCCTTAGTGCCGAAACAAGTTTCGGATGACTATGGCCAAGAGCATTCACAGCTATACCTGCAAAAAAATCTTTATATACATCGCCCTTGGAATCAGTAAGTTCAATTCCACTACCCTTCTCAAATACAAGAGGTGTTCGATCACCAAATGTATTCATATAGAAAGATTTATCAAGTTGTATTATTTTTTCCAACATACTTTTATCCTCCGACATATAATGTATAATTATACAACACGAGCAATATCTTTTCAATATATAAATTACACAAATTTACGACATTATTTAATGATTAATTATAAAATTATTTGTATATATACATAATATTCGTATTTTATGCATATTTATATGCATAATTACCTTTGCTTCGGTCAAAGTTATCCAAAATTGGTTTTACAACATCATAATATTTTCCGAATGTCCTCTCAAAATTCCGATGCACATCAACAAAATAATAGTTGCCGTTTTTTATGGAAAAATAGTCCAAATCAGTGGATTTAATATCAGCTGACATCTTATCATAGTCAACAGGTGATGCACCCATAGAAATGAAAATATCGGATATATCCTTTGATAAATTGTAGTTCCTCACTGCATCATAAAGCTGAGTCAAAAGTCCGTAGGGACTCATGTCGTCATATGTAAAAGCATTTGCCTTATCATCTGTAAACGAATTGTAGTATGAATGGCCGTCATATGCGCCGTCATCATAACGCTCATATTTTTCTGTCATGCTTAAAAGTTTTGAATATATGGCATTAACTTTATTGGAAGATGAAAACAAATAATTCTGTGCACGGTTAAATCCGAACTTTCTTAGTCTTGAAATATCACCGGTTAAACCAAAATGGTCAAAAGCCTCTTTTGCAGAAGAATATGCAAGGTTCGATGTTACAAAATCCTTAGACACAGTTTCAACATTGTTGTGTGCAACAAAGAAAACATTTTTTGAATCAAGAGTTATTGTGTTTGAATATGTCTCACCGGAATCAACGCAAACTCTGACACTTCCGTCAGACTCAAATCCAAGAATCCTTCCTGTTCCAAATGATGCATCTGCTCCTTCACCATATCTGAAAATAACAGAATCCGATAAATGAAGTGAATTATTGAATCTGTCCCTGTACTGACTTTGAACTCTTATGTCATCGTCAAAAGCAAATTCTCTTCCAAGCCTTGCATCAATGTCTTTCTGAGAAAGCGAAACACCGCTAAGCTCATCCTGAGATAAATCAGATATACCATATCTGTTTCCGGCTCTGTGAAGAATACGGTCAATTTGTTTTTTGGAAGATTCGGGAATAGTGCCTTGAGGAAGAGACGCTTTAGAATTAACATTTTCATTAATATTACCCAAATCAGCAGGTGAATTTTCGTCATTTTGACTGTTCTCAAAACCGCCATTTTGTAGTAAACTATTATCATTCGGAAGGGGTAACTTCACAGACAACAGAGCGTTGTCGGCCAATAAGACTCTCGGAGGGTCGCCTTCCGATTTTATATTTCCTACATTGTACACAGTTTCAATATTATTGTTGTGGCCTACTGAAAACCTAACCCAGTAATACTGACCATCAAAATCTTCGAAGAATGCTGTTCTGTATGAAAAACCGTCTTTAGCAAAGGGATGATTTTTTCTGTCGGGTTCTAATGGTTTTCTGTTCCATCTTGAGGCTTGTGCTATTTCATCAATATGAGATTCTATACGAAGTTTTAGAGCATATTCATCGTCAGTATATGTTCTTTTTTTCTGTGTTTTTCCTCAACTATGTTTCTGAAACGGGCTTTGCCGGCTGTATCTCTTGTAATAAAAAGCTTGTGACCATCCATACCGGTAAAAGAAACATATTTTCCATTGCGTATCTCTCTATTGATGTATTTCATAACATCATTTCCCCAATCTTCAGGGGATTCACTTTTTATTACCTGACGAGATGCCTTCACAAATTTTTCCCCGCTTGCCAAAGAAACAATGCTCTGCTTATACAAATCCGAATATATATCATTATCAACCTTACCACTTATCCCATCATCATATCTTTGAATGATGGATTTTTTTTGTTCTTTGAGCTTGTCAATTATAGGCTCATACATATCTCTAACAGATTTGTCTCTGCCCTCATACATTGAAATATTCTTTTCAAACACATGGATAACATTGTCGACAACTCTTTGGAATCCGTTAAAATTCTCCTGGGCAAATTTTTTCACATTTTTTGCATCACTGAAAAGATAAGACAGCGCCGATGAAGTAAATTCCTCTTCAATAAAATCAGCATCGATTTGTGCATCGCCTTTAAGATGTTTAGAATATACAGCCTCAAGATTTTCAACAATCCCTGCATGACTGTTTTGTATATTTCCATATGAATCATACAGTTCCTCAGCAAATACAACTGTTTTACCTATTCTTTTTCCAAGGTTATTAATAGCAAGCGCTGTTCTTCTGTCAAGCTCCTTGTTTTTAAGCATTTCATTAAGAGTCTGTATTATGCACATTTTTTCTGAAGCATGCATATAATTCTATGAGAAAGGATGATGCATGGATGAAAAACTCGGATGATATCATCAGAGAACTTTTAAAAAATATGAATAATGATACATCAAAAGTATCTTCGCTTGGTGACGAAGATATAGAAAGAATTATCAAAAACACTGACAAATCAAAAGCAATGGCGAAAATGCGTTCTATGGGACTCGGCGTCTTTGCTGACAAACTCGGTGCAATGTCTGACAGAGAACTCCTTGAGCTTTTGAAAAATAATCCTTCAATACTGAAAAAAGTAAACAAATTTTTAAAGTGAGGAGAGGTTATAATGTCTGATGATTTAGTTGAAAAATTAAAACAGATTATGTCAAATCCCGGTGCTATGGATATGGTGTCGTCTCTTTTAAACTCCAATTCGCAATCTGAAAGCAAATCAGAAACCGGACTTGATGATAATTTTGAGACAACTGTCAAAAATGCTGTGTCATCTCTTAACTACGCCGGTGACAACAGAATTAATCTTCTGTCTGCCCTAAAGCCATATATGAGACAATCAAGGGCGGACAACATTGATAAAGCAATAAAAATGCTGAAACTAACCAAACTTTCATCTGTTTTCAAAGATTTATAAGGATGTGTTATTTTGTATCGGAGATATTATGACGGTTACGCCAGAGTAAACCCTGAAAATGATTCGGGTGAAGTTTTTGTCCCCCATGCGAGGGGTGATACATATGCTGACAATCACGAAACAAATAACGTTTCAAAGAATGAATCCTCAGAAATAACTGCATATGGACAAAAAAACAAATCTCTCCTTGCGGGCCTTGAGGCAGATGATTTGATTCTTATCGGCGTGCTAATTTTCCTTTTATTAAACGGTGACGGTGAAGATCCTTTAATGCCAATTATTATCGGTTTCATACTTATAAGCGAACTATTATAGTGTACACAAAAATGGTCTGTAAAATCCACAATCAGATTTTACAGACCATTTATTATTTGCTTTTACATAATATAATCAGATAATACCGTGTGCAAGCATAGCCTTTGCAACTTTCATAAATCCTGCAATGTTAGCACCTGCCACAAGGTCATATCCAAGACCGTATTCTTCTGCTGCTGCCATTGATACATTATGAATGTTTACCATGATGCCCTTAAGTTTTTCATCAACTTCTTCTGCAGTCCAACTATATCTCATTGAGTTCTGAGCCATTTCAAGAGCAGATACTGCAACACCTCCGGCATTAACCGCTTTTGAAGGAGCAATAATAACGCCTTTTTCTTTAAGAATTGCTGATGCCTCTGCAGTTGTAGGCATATTTGCTACTTCAATGTAGTATTTTGTACCATTTTCAATAATTTTTGTTGCCTCTTTAACATCTATCTCGTTCTGAGTTGCACAAGGCATACAGATGTCTACCTTTACGCCCCAGGGTTTTTCACCGGGATGGAATTCACAGCCAAACTTATCAGCATAATCCTGAACACGGTCACGACCGGATGCTCTCATCTCCAGCATGTATTCAATCTTTTCACTTGTTGTTACACCGTCAGGATCATAGATGTAACCATCAGGACCTGAAAGAGTTACAACTTTACCGCCAAGCTCTGCAACTTTTTTTGCAACACCCCATGCAACATTACCGAAACCTGACACTGCAACTGTCTTTCCTTTAAGTTCTTCACCAAAATGTCCAAGAACTTCACATGTATAGTATGTAGCTCCAAATCCTGTTGCCTCAGGTCTGATATGAGATCCGCCATATTCATAACCTTTACCTGTGAGAACTCCGCTGTTCCAGCAGGCTTTGATTCTTTTGTACTGACCGAAAAGATATCCGATTTCTTTTGTTCCGCAGCCTATATCTCCTGCAGGTACGTCAACGTCGGGACCGATGAATCTGTAAAGTTCTGTCATAAATGCCTGACAGAATCTCATAATCTCTGCATCACTCTTTCCTCTTGGGTCAAAGTCTGCACCACCTTTACCTCCACCAATGGGGAGACCTGTGAGACTGTTTTTGAATGTCTGTTCAAATCCAAGGAATTTTATGATACCGGAATAAACTGAAGGATGGAAACGAAGACCGCCCTTATATGGTCCGATACAAGAGTTAAACTGAACTCTGAAACCTCTGTTAACCTGAACTTTGCCCTGATCATCAATCCATGATACTCTGAAACAGATAAGACGTTCAGGCTCTACAATTCTGTCAATGAGACCTGTTTCTTCAAATTCAGGATGTCTTACGATTACGGGATCAAGAGATTCGAGAACTTCTTTTACTGCCTGATGAAATTCCTTTTCTCCCGGATGACGTTTTACAACATCATCCATTACTTTTGCAAGATATGCATTTTTAATACTCATTTTTTATCCTCCTCAGAAATTAGGAATGGTACAACAGAATTTGCAACTTTAACCCACGGGAATTATTCCGACAGGCTATGGTGCAGTTGAAACATAAACAGCTGCATCTTCTGAAATAGATAAATTAGAAAATCTGCCATACAAAAAATATAATATTCATTATAGCACCAACAGGTTACTGAGTCAACACTTTTGCAAGTTTCAAAGGCTAAAATTTCAAAATTTCGTCAAATTTTCTGAATTTCGAGGATAATTATCGATTTTTTTGAAACATTTTCAAATTAAAATAATCAAAATAAGGTTTAATACTGCCAACCAAAACCAATATGTTTTTCATCAAAAAAGCAGGCTGAGCCTGCACCCAAGTCGCGGGCGTAATTTGATATACATCTTGTCTCGCGAACTAAATTCTGCGTAATTTCCTATACAGCAAAAAAGATGTATGACAAGTTCATATTCTCTTATCATACATCTTTTTCACTCTTATACTTTTACTTTTACGACACATACATCAACCGAATCAATATATATGGCTGCCATATGGTCAATCGATTCTGCAATTCGGGTTTGAATGGATGAGCATACATTTTTAAAGTTATATCCATATTTGAGAGTCACATCTATCCTGAATTCATTTTTTAGATTATTCTGATAGTATACGACCTTATCCACAGATACAACTCCATCAACAATTGATGCTTCATACTGTGCAATCTGACAAAGCACTTTTTCAGTTATCTCAAAATCACCCATATATCCGTAGGTTGGTCTGATAATTGTTCGTTCAGACGAATTCTTATCAAAAAGTCCGTCTGCAAGTTTTTTTATTGATGTTATAGGGTCAAGAAGGTATCCCGAAAAGGTACGTTTGATTTCAAGTGCAGGAACAGGTATAACATGTTTTCCGTATCTTGTTCTCATATTATTTGCAATTTTGATTTCCTGAGTTGTTGCTACATCTTCAATGTGAATATGTTTATCTACAGGCGAAACTCCAAGTTTTTCAGCAATAAGATTAACCATTTTTTCGCTCGTTCCAAGAATTAGTATGGAATCAGCTCCAGATTCTTTTATTGCCATTTTCACCTGATTGGTATGTTCATCATCGTTGAATATTGCTCTCAGAACTGATGCGTATTTATTCTTTTCCTTTTTTGCGGATTTTCCGGCAAGTACTTTTCCGTCACATATCAGAAGTCCGTCATCAACTATCAATTTTATACCATTATCCAAAGCAACTGAAAGGGCTTTGAAACTTTTTCCTGTTCCGCTTTTCCCTGAAAAACCGACTGTTCTCATTTTCTTTCACCAAACTCTGACATACGATATGAAAGTGTCATCAAAGAGTCACTAAGATGTACATTTTCTATTATTACATCGCCGGGAAGATCAAGATCAACATGTGCAAAATTCCAGAGAGCCTTTATGCCATAAGATACCATATCCTCAGCGACTCTGTTAACTGTCACCTTTGGAACGGCAAGAATTGCAATATCCGGTTTTTCTGCCTTTATGAAATCCTTTGCATCGTCATAATGCTTTATTATCTGACCTGAAACTTCCTTTCCTATCAAAGCAGGATTGGTATCAAAAATACCTATAAGACTAAATCCTCTTTTGGAAAATCCGGCATAGTTTGCAAGTGCCCTACCAAGGTTACCGGCACCTATTATAACAGTTTTATATCCTTTATTAAGTCCCAAAAGTGCAGTTATGGCATCATAAAGCATCTGAACATTATATCCATACCCCTGCTGACCAAAACCGCCGAAATAGTTAAGATCCTGACGTATCTGAGAAGCAGTTACTCCCATTTTTTCACTTAGTTCAGTTGATGAAACCCTATATATTCTATTATCAAGAAGTTCACCCAGATATCTGTGATATCTTGGAAGTCTCTTAATGACCACCAGTGGTACTTGTCTGTTTGTCATATATACTGCCCTCTTTCTTATTCTCTATCGTTTTTTAAACAGCCGTTTCATCGGCAATCCCTTTTTTCGCCTTGGATTTACTTTTTATTTTTTCAGTAATTGTTTTGTATATCTTCAGACCTATCAAACTTATGGCAGCTGTTATGATAAATAGCACTATTGCCTTAAAATATTCTCTGTTGCCAATAAGCTCTCCGCCCACAACCGATGAAACAATCGATGGAATACGTGCAAACAGAGTGATGGTGAGAAAATCCCTGACGCTTAGATTTGTCAACCCAAGAAAATATGTCAAAAGATCTTTTGGAGTTCCGGGCAACAGATACAAAACAAAAGTGAATCTTTTCAGCTTCTTTTCGCTATTTATGAATTTCAGCTCATTTATCTTGTCAATCGACACAAACAGCCCGACAAATTTAATTCCAAATTTCTTTACAAACGCAAATATAAAGAATGATGCCATACCAACACCGAGAAGACACAAAAGTGTGCCCCAAAGCCATCCGTACGCAAATCCCATACCTATCTCAATAACTTCACCGGGTATCAATGCTATAAAAACCTGCAAAAACTGAATTCCGACAGCAACAAATATGCCATAAAATCCATAGCTTTGTATAAAACCTCTGAACTCAACTCCCGACGAAGCGATACGCATAAAACGTATTCCTACATAATATGTGAGAAAAAGAGCAAGACAGACTGCAATTATAATTGAGAATAGGGAAAATATTTTTTTGCGTTTATTCAATTTTTTCCAATTGCTCTCGTGCATCCGGCTCACTCCTTTTTCGATGATGTATATGTATTATTTTTTTAAAGATATTGCTTTTTTTGCCGATTCAACAATTGCCTCAGCAGTAAGACCGTAGTCTTCAAAGAGTTTATCGGGTTTACCGGATTTACCAAACACATCCTGTGTTCCGACTCTCATAAGAGGTGC
Source organism: Oscillospiraceae bacterium (assembly GCA_015069015.1). Classification (GTDB taxonomy): domain Bacteria; phylum Bacillota; class Clostridia; order UMGS1810; family UMGS1810; genus RGIG1828. The sequence goes on along the minus strand of SVJK01000016.1, from coordinate 1,101 downwards.
AGGAGATGTTTCGCAAAGCACTTCTGCAACAGCACTTCCAAGACCTCCGATTATATTGTGTTCTTCACATGAAACAAGAGCTCCTGTTTCCATTGCTGCTTTTGCAATTATTTCCCTGTCTATTGGTTTTATTGTTGCAATATTAATTACTCTTGCACTTATACCTTCATTTGTAAGAATTTCAGAAGCTTTGAGCGCCGTTTCGACCAAAAGACCTGTTGCAACAAGTGTTACGTCGGTTCCTTCCTTAAGCATAACCCCTTTTCCGATTTCAAATTTGTAGGAATCATCAAAAAGTACAGGTACACTAAGTCTTCCAAATCTCAAATATACGGGTCCATTATGTTTTACAGCTGCTTCAACAGCCGCTTTGGCTTCTATGTCATCTGCCGGGTTAATAACAACCATATTAGGAAGAGTTCTCATAAGTGATATATCTTCAAGACACTGGTGAGTTGCACCGTCTTCACCAACAGAGATACCGGCATGAGTTGCGCCGATTTTTACATTGAGACAGGGATAACAAATAGAGTTTCTTATCTGTTCAAATGCTCTTCCTGCGGCAAACATTGCAAATGAACTTGCAAATACGGTTTTTCCACATGACGCAAGACCTGCCGCAGTACTCATCATATTTGCTTCCGCAATTCCCATATTTATGAATCTTTCCGGAAATTTCTTTTTGAAAACCTCTGTTTTTGTCGATTTTGAAAGGTCGGCATCAAGCACTATGATATCATATTTTTCACCAAGTTCTGCAAGAGCATTACCATATGATTCTCTGGTTGCGATTTTCTTTACATCAGCCATTTACTTTTGCCTCCAGTTCTTTTATTTTTGCATCAATTTCATTAATTGCAATTATGTAATCTGCTTCTTTAGGAGCATTTCCGTGCCATGCGGCATTATTCTCCATGTAGGAAACGCCTTTTCCTTTTATACTTTTTGCAACTATAACTGTGGGTTTGCCTTTTGTTTCTTTTGCTGTCTTTATGGCATTTTTTATTTCGTCATAGTTATGTGCATCAATAACAAGAACATTCCAGCCAAATGCCTCAAATTTTTTATCAATGGGAGTAGGATTCATAACCTCTGTTATGT
>SVJK01000015.1 GCA_015069015.1 Oscillospiraceae bacterium | reverse complement strand
AATTAATGGCGGCATAAAAATATACACCCCACAGAAATGTGGGATGTATATCATAAAATTTTTGTTATTTACACTGTCTACTTGACAGGGATAGGTTCACTCCGCCCTGCGGCGGACGTGCGGAGCCGCTTTTCTTAAGCCATGTGCATTTTTGAAAAGCAATTTTTTTCTTTTCAAAAAATTTTGCACGGCAATATGATAATATTTTTATTGTATAGGAACGAAGTTTCCTATACAATAAAAACGTCCGCCACAGTACCATCGGCGGACATTTTTTTTATTCATCACATATGCTTCCAAGTTTTTGTGCATCTGTTATTTCTATCATACCACGGGAAAGTTTAACCATCCCTTCGTTTTGAAAATATTTAAGCATCCTTGTCATTACTTCACGGTGTGAACCAAGATGATTTGCAATGGTTTCGTGGGTAATCTTCAGTTTTTCTGTTCCCTCTATGGAAGTTTCTTCAAGAAGAAATTCTGCCAGACGCTTATCAAGACTTTTCCACATAATCTGCTCTATCAGCCACATTACATCAGAAAATCTTGTTGCCATAAGTTCATTGGTATAATTGGCAACAGGTGCGGATTCTTCCATAATGCTCCGGTAAAGTTCTGCAGGAATAATCCATAAATCTGTATCCTTTTCGGCTTCAATTGTTATATCAAACTGAATTGAACGCATAATACAGGAGGCTGAAAACAGGCACATATCCCTTTCGAAAAGACGATAAAGTGTGATTTCTCTGCCCTCATCGGAAAGAATATATGCACGAAGTTGTCCTGCCTTTATCAAAAGCAAGCCCGTACATTCCATACTGCCGTTATGAATTACAGTTCCTTTTGTTACCTTTCTGGTAATCAAGTTGCCTGTGATACGGTCTTTGTCTGCTTTATTTAATTTGTCCCATATTGGAAAGTAACTTTGAAATTCCATAACAGTTGACCTCGTAAATCATTATTTTATCATATCAATCCCGCGCTGGAGAGTTTCGCCATCAATGGCACCCGTGGCATGAGCAACAGCATAACCTTCGGAGTCAATAAAATATGTTGTCGGCAATGAATATGCTCCGTAGGCAATAGCGGCATCAGACTTTGTATCATAAAACACGGGGAATGTATAACCCTTTTCTGCAATAAAACTCTTTGCGCTCTCCAGAGTTTCCCGCCCTGTTGTCATATTTATCAACAGAAAGTTTATTTCATCACCAAGTTCAAGATATTTTTCGTGAAAGTCCGGCATTTCCATCTGGCACGGACCGCACCAACTTGCCCAGAAATTAAGGACAATGGGTTTCCCGATAAAGTCATACAGTTTAACCTCATTTCCGTCTGCATCATACACTGTGAAATCAGGTGCTAATGGTTTTTGATTTTCTTCTGTTTCACCTTTTCCTTGTTGCTCTACCGAAAGTTGATCGGGCAATTGCGACTGTCCAAGTTGAGAGTACAGTATATATGCCCCGCCAAGCAAAACTGCAAATGCAAGAATAAGTATTATCAGTGTTTTCTTATTTTTCATAGTGCCTCCTAACTGAGCAGATTCATAAGTTGCCCCAGTGTTCCAGTTGCCATCATAATACCGATTATAACAAGCAGACTGCCGCTTATAAGGTTGATGATTTTGTAATTTCTCTTAATCAGATTAAATACTGATTTGAGATAATCAATCAATACAGCACTTAGTATAAACGGTATCCCAAGTCCCAATGAATAACTAAGGAGCATCATCATTCCTTCTATTGCATGCCCTTGCCGGGATGCCAGCATAAGTGCCGAACCCAAGAATGCTCCAACACAAGGAGTCCAACCTACAGAAAAAGCAATTCCGAAAAGCATTGCAGAGAAAAAGCCCATATTATCAGTTTTAACATTGTGCTTATTTCCCGTAAAGATGTTCAGGTTAAACACTCCAAGAAAATTCAGCCCGAAAATTATCACAATCAGCCCCGAAATAATGTTTACTGCAGTCTGGTATTCACGAAAGAAACTCCCCACTGTTCCTGCCAATGCTCCAAGTATTACAAAAACAACGGTGAAACCTGTTACAAATCCGAAAGCACCTTTTAATGTTTTTGCAGTGGTTCTTTCTTTGCCTCCTGCAAAATATGAAATGTATATGGGAAGCATCGGAAGCAGACAAGGTGATATAAAGGTGATAATCCCTTCAAGAAACGATATTAAATATTGCATTATTTTTCACTTCCTTTGTGTTCTTTGGCAAGATACTCTTCTGCCGAATGAACTGCCATTGCACCATCTGAAACAGCGGTAACCACCTGACGAAGTTGTTTGGTTCTGATATCGCCGACAGCATACACGCCGGGAACGCTCGTCTTTGTTGTTTCATCTGCAATGATGTATCCGTTCTCGTCCAAATCAGGCTCGCCACCGAGAAAACCGGTTGCAGGTTTTCTTCCAACACTTACAAATACACCGTCACAATCAATTATACTTTCTTCTCCTGTTTTGATATTTTTAATCTTAACACCTGTTATTTTATCTTCATGCAAAAGTTCCGTAATTGTACTATCCCATTTAAACTCCACATTTTCTGCATTCATTAAAGGCTCATGGTAAATTTTGGTTGCCCTTAAAGTGTCTCTACGATGAACAATAATAACCTTTTTTGCAATGCGGCTGAGAAGAATTGCATCTGCAGCTGCAGTATTTCCACCACCAACCACAACAACCGTTTTGCCCCTGTAAAACATTCCGTCACAGGAAGCACAATACGCAACACCTCTTCCCACAAGTTCAGATTCCTTTTCGATACCAAGTTCTCTCGGATTTGCTCCTGTGGCAAGCACAACTGTTTTTGCAAAAAATGTTCCTTTTGCAGTTTCTATTTCCTTTGGATTTGCAGTAAGATTTACTCTGACTGCTTCGCAATTTACACTTTTTGCACCAAAACGTTCTGCCTGATTTTTCATTTTATCGGCAAGAGAGAACCCATCAACACCATCTTCAAACCCGGGATAATTGTCAATCTGATGCGTAAGTGCCATTTGTCCGCCTGCTGAAAACTTTTCAAGAACCAAAACATTAATTCCGGCTCTTGCAGCGTAAAGTGCTGATGTATAACCACCAGGACCTCCGCCGACTATTATCATATCGTAAACTATATCTTTATTTAAAACTGCCATGTTATCATCAGCCCCTTTCCTATGTTAAATATATTATATATTATAGTTTTCTCATTATCCGTGATGTTATCACAGAATTATGGGTACAGTTTGGAGACGTGGCTGTTTTTGTTATACGGTCATATTCATACTTTGTTACATTTTCTTTTGACCAGAGTATTTGATGAGAGAACAAAATAGTTCTTCGACTTAAATCCAACACCACTACCTGCTATATTATATTCCATTATATGTTCATTGTCAAATTCATCAATGGGTTTAATTATATCAAAACTCCGCTATACTATATGAAAGGAAAGCACAAAATTCAAGAAAGCAGGCTGAGCCTGCAGCATGAGTCGCGAGCGTAATTTGATATACATCTTATCTCGCGAACTAAATTCCAGAGTAATTTCCTATACAGCAAGAAAAAGACGTTATCCCATAATTTGAGATAACGTCTTCTGTGCTTTATTTATATGTTTATTTATTAATATATTTTGCAACTTCTTCTGCAACAAGTCTTGTGAGTTCATCAAGACTAAGTCCCGGAGCCTGAGGTGCTGCACCTGCTTTTCCGTCACTTGAGAAAAGTTTCATTTTCTTTGAAGTTTCAAGTTTTACTGCTTCAACTGCAGCAGGGATAAGGTCGATGAGACCTTTGTCCATGCTATGGAATTTTTTGAATTCTGCTTCAACTGCTGCAACGTTTATGTCTGTGAAAATGTTAACTTTGCTGATACCTTCCTGAATTGCCTTTCTGAAATCATCATCAGTAAGACCTGAACCGCCGTGAAGAACCAGAGGAACATCCACTGTGTTCGCAATTGTGCGGATTCTTTCAAAGTCAAGTTTCGGGGGGAGTTTGTATGCTCCGTGGGCATTGCCGACAGCAATTGCAAGAGCATCAACACCTGTTTTTTCAACAAAGTCTTTTGCAAGTTTGGGATCGGTGAAATATTTTGAAGGATCATCCAGGTGATGACTTCCTTCTGCTGAGCCTTCGTTGTCACCAACATGGCCAAGTTCTCCTTCAATTGTTGCACCGTAGGAATGGGCAATATCTGCCATTTCCTTAACTTTTCTTACGTTTTCTTCATAAGAATCTGTTGAGCAGTCATACATAACTGAACTGAAACCGAGTTTCAATGCTTCAATACAAGTGTCATATGTAAGACCGTGGTCAAGGTGTACAACAACAGGAACAGATGCTTTCTTTGCCATGGGGATAAGGTAGTAGGAAACCTCCTCAAGGGGACCATAGGGAAGAAGAACTTCCGCTGTACCCATGATAACGGGCGATCTTGTTGCCTCTGCCGCATTTATGATACCACGGGCAAGTTCTAAGTTTACTGCGTTGAAAAGACCAACTGCATAGCGGTTTTTCTTTGCAGGAATAAGGACTTCATTCATATTAACTAACATAGTCTGTATCTCCTTACATAAAAAATCTTATCATAATAATACCACAGAAATATCTGATTGTCAACGAAAAATTTAGTTTTTTCTGTTTTTTTGTGATTTTTTTTGTGGTTTTCGCAAAGTTTTGTTGTTTTTTTCTTTAATTTGTCACTATTTTCAGGTCAACACCATATTTTTCTTTGAAATATTTTTTGTTTTCTCCCCTATGACCTATTGCCTGAGAAACTTTTTGAGGCAAGGTTTTATATTCAAAAACTCTTAAGTTTGAATTATTATCTCTTTTCCAAAGAAGATATGCTTTCTCAATTTCGTCCCGCATCATTTTTGAATATACAAGTTCTGCAAAGGCTTCGTGGTAGGGACCTTTCACAGTTTCTCTGTTCACTCCGTCGGTAGTCTGAAGTCCGATTCTTAAAACTGTGATGTTTCTGTCTTTGAAAAATGATGCAAGTTCAGATGCAAGATTTACGGCATCGTCAAGTTTTTGAGGAGAGTATTCCCCTTTTTCATACATTTCAAAAAGATGTGTTCCTTCCATAACAAGAGTTGGATATATTCTCACGCAATCAGGCAAAAGAGATGCAATTTTTTCTGCAGTCATTTTTGATATTTCAAAACTGTCACCCGGAAGTCCCGTCATCATCTGAAGACCAAGTTCCATCTCATATTCCTTTATGAGTTTTGAGGCGTTTTTCACATCCTCAAAACTGTGACCCCTGTTTGAAAGGCAAAGAACTTCTTCATCTGCTGACTGAACACCAAGTTCCACAGATGTCATTCCATATTTTTTGCAGATGGAAAGAATTTCCGGACTTATGCAATCGGGACGAGTTGAACATCTGATTCCATCTGCTCTTTTTTCTTTGACATATTTATGTGCAACCTCAAGAAGAGATATCATACTTTCTCTTTCAATGGCGGTGAAACTTCCGCCGAAAAAGGCAATTTCAATGTGGCACTCTTCCCTTTTATTTCTCTTTTCTATTGTTTCAAGATGAGAATCTATAATCTCTTTTGCTTTTTTGGGCGTCATTTCCTCAGTTTGTCCTGTGATTTTTTTCTGATTGCAAAAAACACAGTCATGAGGGCATCCCTTATGGGGAACAAAAACAGGGATATGGAAGGTTTTTTTCATTATTTTACCTCGTTTTAAAAATGGACTGTAAAACTTCTTTTTTACAGTCCATTCTCATTATTTATGCTTCTTTTTTTACTCTTACTGCTCTTGGTTTTGAAGGTTCAAGAGTCTTAACCTTGCCATTTACCATTTCTTTGGTTACTGTACACTTTGAAAGATTCGGATCAGAGGGTGCGGCAAACATAATGTCGCTCATTGTCTCTTCCATAATGGAACGAAGACCCCTTGCTCCTGTTTTTCTCTCTATTGCCTTATCGGCAATTGCTTCAATGGCTTCTTTTTCAAACCCAAGTTCAACACCATCATAGGAAAGAAGTTTCTGATACTGTTTCACAAGGGCATTTTTGGGCTCTGTAAGAATGCTTATGAGAGCATCTCTGTCAAGGTTATCAAGTGTCACGCTGACACTTAATCTTCCGATGAATTCAGGAATGAGACCAAATTTCAGAAGGTCCTGAGGCTGAATGTCTTTTAAGACTTCGCCAATCTGCTTTTCTTTTCCTGATTTAATGTCAGCACCGAAACCAAGCACTTTTTTGCCGGTTCTCTGTTCAATAATCTTTTCGATTCCGTCAAACGCACCGCCGCATATGAAAAGAATGTTGGTTGTGTCAATCTGAATAAATTCCTGCTGAGGATGTTTTCTTCCGCCTTGTGGTGGAACGGAGGCAACTGTTCCCTCTAAAATTTTGAGAAGTGCCTGCTGAACACCTTCACCGCTTACATCACGGGTGATGGAGGGGTTTTCGGATTTTCTTGCAATTTTATCGATTTCGTCAATATAGATAATTCCCTTTTGGGCGCTTTCTATATTATAGTCCGCAGCCTGAATAAGTTTTAAGAGAATATTTTCGACATCTTCACCAACATAGCCCGCCTCTGTGAGAGAGGTGGCATCGGCTATAGCAAAGGGAACATCAATGATTCTTGCCAGAGTCTGTGCAAGAAGGGTTTTTCCCGAACCTGTGGGACCGACCATGAGAATGTTACTTTTCTGAAGTTCGGTTTCATCCTCATCTTTTGCACCTTTTGATATGCGTTTGTAGTGATTGTACACTGCAACTGCAAGGCTTTTCTTTGCCTTATCCTGTCCTACCACATACTGATCGAGGATATTTTTTATATCCACGGGTTTGGGAAGTTCGGAAAGAGAAAATTCGGGTGCAACTTCAAGTTCGCGATAATCATTTTCCACTATCTCGCTGCAGGCTTCCACGCACTCATCGCAGATAAACACATCTCCTGACGGACTGGATATCAGTCTCATGACCATATCCTGAGGTTTTCCGCAAAATGAGCACACAAATTTATCTTTACTTCTATTTGTCATTTACTGAGACTCCTATTATTTTCTTTTTTCTATAACCTCATCAACAAGGCCATATTCTTTTGCCTCTATGGCAGTCATAAAGTTGTCTCTTTCAGTGTCGCGGGTGATTTCTTCAAGAGATTTACCTGTTCTTTCACTGAGAATTGTGTTTAAAGTTTCTTTCATCTTTATAATTCTGTCAGCGTGAATTTTGATGTCTGTTGCCTGTCCCTGCATACCGCCGAGAGGCTGATGAATCATAATTTCACTGTTGGGAAGCGCAAATCTCTTACCCTTAGCGCCTGCTGCCAAAAGGAATGCTCCCATGGATGCAGCCATACCTATACAGATTGTTGAAACATCACACTTGATGTACTGCATAGTGTCATATATTGCCATACCTGCGGTAATTGATCCGCCGGGACTGTTGATATAGAGACTGATATCTTTATCGGGATCTTCTCCTTCAAGGAAAAGAAGCTGTGCAACAACAAGGCTTGCGGTTACATCGTTTACTTCTTCACCCAAAAATATAATTCTGTCTTTTAAAAGACGGGAATATATATCGAATGATCTTTCTCCTCTGTTTGTCTGTTCTATGACCATTGGTACAAGACTCATAATAGCAATTCCTCCTTGTTTTGAAATTCAAAATTAACTGCCTGATTATTATTTATCTTCAGCCTTTGCTTTGGGAGCGGCTTTCTTGGTTGTGGTTGTCTTTTTGGCAGTTGTTGTTTTTGTTGCTGTTTTTTTAGCAGGTGCTTTTTCGCCGTCTGCTTTTTCAGTTGTTTTCTTTGTTGTTGTCTTTTTAGCAGTTGTTGTTTTTGCTGCAGTCTTTTTTGCAGGTGCTTTCGCTTTTGCTGCTTTGGATTTTGAGTTGTCTGCAATGAATGCTACTGCTTTTCTTATCTTAAGGTCTTCTTTCATGGATTCTTTTTCGTTATCACCGATGAGAGTTTTAACTTTGTCAAGTTCCATGCCGTACATTTCTGCCATTGTTTTGAGTTCTTCTTCAACATCAGCATCTGTCACTTCAACTTTTTCTGCTTTTGCAATAGCCTCTAAAACAAGGTTTGATTTAACCTGAGTTTCAGCCTGATCTTTGAACTGTTCTTTGAATGTGTCTACAGTTGTGCCTGTAATCTGCATATACTGTTCCATGTTGAGGCCCTGTGAAGAGAGACGGTAACCAAAGTCTTTTATCATATCTTCAATGCGGTTGTCAATCATGCACTGGGGAATTTCTACTTCAGATGCTTCTGTTACAATTTCAACAAGTTTGTTTTCATATTCGCCTTTTGTTCTTGCTTCGTTGGATTTGTCAAGTTTTTCCTTGATGCTGTTTTTGTATTCAGCGAAAGTTTCAAATTCACTTACATCTTTTGCAAAATCGTCATCAAGTTCAGGATATTCCTTAACTTTGATTTCCTTAACGGTTACTTTGAATACTGCAGGTTTACCTTTTAAATCTTCTGCGTGATATTCTTCGGGGAATGTAACATTAACTTCTGTTTCAACATTTAATTTTGCACCGATGAGTTGATCTTCAAAACCGGGGATGAACTGACCGCTTCCGATTTCGAGAGTGTGGTTTGTGCCTTTTCCACCTTCAAAAGCAACACCGTCCACAAAACCTTCAAAGTCGATTGTGGTGATATCGCCTTTTTCAACATCTCTGTCTTCAATGTTTACAAGACGGACATTTTTCTCAGCATCCTGCTTGATCTGAGCATCTATATCTTCTTCTTTTGTTTCATATACAACTTTTTCACATTCGATGCCTTTGTATTCTCCCAGTTTAACTTCGGGTTTAACTGTTACGGTTGCTGTGATAACGAGGGGTGCATCTTCGCCGATTGATTCAATATCAATTTCAGGACGGTCAACAGGATCAATTCCTGATTCTTTAACTGCAAATTCGTATGCGTCAGGACAAATGAAGTTAACTGCATCTTCATAGAACACGCCTACACCGTAATATTTTTCGATGATCTTACGGGGTGCTTTGCCCTTTCTGAAACCGGGAAGAGCAATCTGCTTTACGTTCTTTTTGTATGCTTTGTCAATTGCTTTTTCAAATGTTTCTTTGTCAACTTCAATTGTAAGTTTGACTGTGTTTTTTTCGATTTGTTCGTTTTTTATAAGTTTCATCTGTAAGAAACCCTCCTGGATAAAATTTTTGACTTTTTTAAATATATATTAACCGGATTTAAAAATCCAGATTATACGGAGTAAATTCCAGAAAATCAGCAGAAACAAGCCGGAATTCTATTCCCTCTGACACTCCTTCAAATGCAGATTTTGCAACCTGACCGTGAAGATGACCGTAGAGACAACGCTTTACTGAATTTTTGTGAAGTATCTCCCCGATTGAAGGATCAAGACTGCCATCAGACTTAAGGGGCGGAAAATGGAAAACACATATGACTTCTCTTCCCTCTGAAATCTTTTTTCCTTTTTCGAGAGAAAGAGAAAGACGAATGAGTTCGCGCTCGTATATCTTTCTGTCTTTTCCGGTAAAGCCGTCACTTTGAGGAAGAATCCACCCTCTTGTGCCGCAAACGACCTTTTCCTGCACAACCATGGCATCGTTTTGCAAAAACTCTATTGTGTCAAATGAGTTTTTCAAAAGAAATGCCCTGAGTTTTGAAAGGCTCTCCCACCAGTAGTCGTGATTACCCCTCAGAAGTATCTTTTTTCCGGGGAGAGAATTTAAAAATGCAAAGTCCTCTTTTGCCTCGTCAAGATACATTCCCCAGGATATGTCACCGCCCACAATGACGGTGTCATCTTTTCCAACTGTTTTGTTCCATTGGAATTTTATTTTTTTCATATAATTATGCCACGAATTCCCGAACACGTCCATTGGCTTTTCAACCCCAAGCGAAAGGTGAAGATCGCTCATTGCATACAAAGCCATATGTATGTTCCTCCTCCTGAAATAATCATAAAACTATATAACATTCCAACCTAATTTTCAGTTAAAACATATTATATACCATATTTTTCATAAAATCAAGTTGTTAAATGTACAAAAAAATGGTATTATATAGGCAGAAAATTATTAAAAGGGATAATAAAATGAAAATGTTCAAAAGAATATCGGAATTACAAAGTCATATCATACTCTTTTGCGCGCTTATTCTCCTGTCTTTTTTCTCCGTCAGAAACTATAATATACATTATAAGCAAAGCGTGGAAAAAATAAACAGTCAGTCGGAAAAAATTACCGTTGAGGCAGTCATAAATTCTTTCCCCGAAACAAAAGACGGAAAAACAAGCGCACAGGCAAAAATCATAAAGTGTTCTGTCAAAGATTTTGAAAATCTTAATTTTCTTATGAAAATTCCTGAGGGAAAAGACATAATCTCCTGCGGTGATACAATTTCAGTTACGGGAACCGTTGAAAAAGTTTTTGGTGCATCAAATCCCGGAAGTTTTGACTATAAAGAATATCTTAAATCCTTAAATGTCTCAGGAATTTTCACATCAGATGATGAAAATGTGAAAATCCTGTCACGCCGCGGTTTTCTACTTGATAAGATTTATTCGGTAAGAGACAGATTCATAAAAACATCTGATATGTTTCTTTCACCGTCTGCGTCGGGAACTTTAAGGGCTGTTATCGGCGGTGACCGCACAGACATTTCATCTGATGATGAGGATAATTTTAAAAAATCGGGCGTATACCACATTGTGGCAATATCAGGTCTTCACCTCAGCATTTTTATTTATGCTGCATACGGGGCAATCAGAAGGATGAATCTTAAGCGCAAACACAAGGCGATACTTTCTGTGATAACCTGTCTTGGAATCGGATTCTTTGTTCTTGTTTTCACAGGATTCGGAGTGTCTCTTATAAGAGCATTTCTAATGTCTTCTATCCTCTCCTTTGCATCCCTTGTGCCAAGACACTACAACAGCAAAAACGCCCTCTTTCTCACAGGGTTTTTAATGATTATTTTTATGCCCTATTGCTTTTATTCCACATCTTTTGCCCTTTCTTTTCTTTCAACTCTCGGTGTGCTTGTTGCATTTGATTTCATAAAATATTTAAAGGAAAGAGACCTGCTCACGTTTCTTTGGGAAAATTATCTCGGTACAACATTTTGCGTTTCGGTTTTCACAAGTCTTTTCACCCTGCCTGTGACCGTTGGAACTTTTGGATACATACCTCTCCTCTCGTGGATTACCAATGCATTGATTCTGCCTGTAATGCCGGCTCTTTTGGGTGCAGGCTCGGTTTTTGCCGCCGTGTCGGGATTTGCTCCTTTGTGGATTCTTAAAGCCATATCAGGGTTTATATCGGGCACATATATTTACATATCATGGGTGGTCAAATCCGTTGCACATGTTGAAAAAGCAGTTCTTGACATCTACAGCGCGGACGCTATGTATTTTGGAATAACATTAATATCGTTTATCATACTTTCAAAAATCTTTTTTAAACACGGCATGAAAAAGGCCTTTTGCGCTCTTTTGATTTTCGCAGTTGCCCTTGGAGGATTTTTGGTGTATAATAACAGAGACACAGATAATCTTGAAATTGTTTTTGCAGATGTGGGGCAAGGTGAATGTTGTCTTATAAGTCAGGGGAAAACCTCTGTGTTGATAGATTCAGGGACAAGCGGTGAGATTGATTTTTGCACATCATCTGTTGAGGCAATGCTCAGGCATAAAAACATCAAAAAGATTGATGCAGCAATTGTAACTCACTACCATTCAGACCACGCAAACATTATGGAAAAACTTTTGTCTGACGGAAAAATCAGAAAACTGATGCTCCCCGAATATTACAACCCACAGGAATACGATGCTGAAGCAATAAAAGAAAAACTTATATATGCCGCACTCAGTTCCAACACAGAAATTGTATATGTGAAAAGCGGCGCCGGAATGAGTTTTGACAGTGATATAAAAATAGAATTTCTTCTTCCCGGAAGCGATATGTATTTTGACAACAACAATATGTCCCTTATCACAAGGCTTGTATACGGTGAAAATTCAGTTCTCCTTTGCGGTGATGCAGAAGAAAAAGAAATTGAAAAACTTGCAGATTATGACATTGACTCTGACATCATAAAAATCCCCCATCACGGCGGATACTGTGATAATCTTAAGGATCTGATTGATAAATCATCACCTGAATATGCGGTTATTTCCTGTTCAAAATATAATTTATACAACCATCCCGACAAGAGGGTTCTTAGTATCTTAAAAGACGAAAATATCAAAACAAAGAGAACCGACCAAAGTGGTGCAGTCATATTCACTTTGGACAAAGACAGAATTATAAGCGTTAAAGAAATGAGATGAAAATATGCTTAAAATCAAGGAAGATATGAAAAGCGGCGAATATAAAAGTGTCTATCTTTTATACGGCGAAGAGGCGTTTTTGAGAGATTATTACAAAAAGGCTCTGACAGAAAAACTTTTAGACCCTGACCTTGCCGATTTCAACTACAAGGAATATACCATGGACAAGCCCGACACAGAGGATGTTGCCATGTTTCTTTCATCATACCCTTGTATGAGCGAAAAAAAGGTTATCTTTATAAAAGACAGCGACATTTTCTATAAGTGCACAGAATCTGTGAGAGAGGACTGGAAAAGCATCTTTTCAGATGTTCCCGATTATGCAGTAATTATTTTTTCCGAAACCAATATTGACAAAAGAAGTGCCCTTTTCAAGTATGTCTCGGAGCATTACTGCGTTGATGAATTCCCTTTTCAAAAAGAAGTTGACCTCATTAACTGGATTGAAAGATATGCTAAAAGCAAAGGCGCAGGAATTTCAAAAGATGCGGCAAAATATCTTATAGACTGTTGCGGTACATCTATGTATATGCTGAAAAACGAAATTGAAAAACTTGCTTCATACTGTAGTGCAAAAAAAGTTATAACGGAAGAAGACATCGACATATGTTCATGCAAAATGGTTGAAAGCAAAGTCTTTGAAATGCTTGACGCATTTTTGGATAAGGATGCAAAAAAAGGCGGAGAACTTTATGGTGCATTGAAACTTTTGAAGGAAGAACCAATCGCCATAAACGGTGCGGTTTTTGCAAAGTTCAACCAACTGAAAAAGGTTTTGCTGTTTCCAAAAGGAACTCCCGCATCTGTGATTGCAAGAGAGTTTGGCGAAAGGGATTTTCTGGTGAAGATGTGGCAAAGGCAGGCAGACAAAACAAATCTTGAAAAGGTGAATAAGATTTTGGAATTATCTGCCGATACAGACCACAGAATAAAAAGCGGACTTTCAGATGCCTGGGCGGCACTTGATGTACTTATTGCGAATATAATATAACAAAAAGGGAATGTAAATTAATTTGCCAAATTAATTTACATTCCCTTTAATTTCTAAGTATTATTTTATAAGTCCGTGACTTTTCATAATTTCTTTTAGTAAATTGAAATTCTTTTCTTCCATTTCATAAAGAGGAAGTCTTAAAATTCCTGCATCAAAGCCCATAAGATTCATGGCAGTCTTTACGGGAATGGGATTCACTTCGCAAAAGAGTGCTTTCACAAGAGTGAAATATTTGAGTTGAAGTTTAGTTGCTTTTTCATAGTCACCGTTTAGACAATGCATACACATTTCGTGGGTGTCTTTGGGTACTACATTTGAAAGAACGGATATGACACCTTTTGCACCAACGCTCATCATGGGAACAATTATGTCATCGTTTCCTGAATATACATCAATATTTTCACCGCATCTTGCAATGATATCCACACTTCTTGCAACATCTCCGCTTGCTTCCTTTATGGCAACAATGTTTTCAACCTTTGAAAGCTCCTCAACGGTTTCCGCCTTTATATCAGAGCCTGTACGCGAGGGTACGTTATAGAGTATGGCAGGAAGGTCGGTTGATGCGGCAAGTGATTGATAGTGTTTCACAAGACCTCTTTGTGTGCTTTTGTTATAATACGGTGCTACCCATAAAAGAGCGTCTGCACCTCTTTTTTGTGCTTCCTTATTCATCATTATTGCGTGGGCGGTGTTGTTGCTGCCGGTTCCTGCAATAACAGGGATTCTGCCCTTTGAAGCACTCACTGCGCACTCAATTGCATCGAGATGCTCACTATCTTCCAAAGTGGGTGCTTCACCGGTTGTTCCGCAAATAACAAGCGCATCTGTATTTTGTGCAATCTGAAATTCTATCATTTTTTCAAGTGCATCAAAATTTACGCCTTTTTCATTTATTGGTGTTACAAGTGCAGTTGCAGAACCTTTAAAAATTGTTTTTTTCATACAAAATGCCCCCTTACAAGTTAATTATATTTATGTCGGGTTTCTCAAATGACATTTCTTGATAATATTATACCTTGTCAGGCGCAATTTGTAAAGAGATTTCGGTGTTTTTGAATTATGGGAATCAATTTCACAATGTGTCCTTTTTATGGGACACATCGTTTGTTATTATCTATATAAATCAAAAGATAAAATTCCCGAAGGAGGAAAATACCATGACAAACGTACATACAATTCCTTACATGAGACCATACGGAGTGTGCAACAAAGATGTTCCCGCACTTAAAAGCATTACGAAAACAAGAAAGAAAGTGAGAAAAGAAAACGCAGAACTCATCTTTCTCATAACCTTGCTCACACTCGGAAACATTATTGCAATCTGCAAATCAGCCTCTTTTTCTTTAGGACTTTTCGGATATTCTCTCGGAAGTGTTTTATTGATTTCACTGGTTGGGATAGTTTTTGGGGCTGTTAAAGGATTATTCAGACGATAAACTGCCGCCCTATTTTGGGATAGGAAAAAATGATCCAGAATTGAGAAATCGAATGCCACCCGGGAAACATTCACGGGTGGCACGACAGAGCGAAGGCGTACAAAGGTACGCCTGAGGTGAGATTAATCAATTATGGACTTTTTTTATGTTAAATCGCGTTCCCTATTTTGGGATAGGAAAAAATGATTCAGAATTGAGAAATCGAATGCCACCCTGGGAAACATTCACGGGTGGCACGACAGAGCGAAGGCGTACAAAGGTACGCCTGAGGTGAGATTAATCAATTATGGACTTTTTTACGTTAAATCGCGTTCCCTATTTTGGGATAGGAAAAAATGATTCAGAATTGAGAAATCGAATGCCACCCGGGAAACATTCACGGGTGGCACGACAGCCCGAAGGCGTACAAAGGTACGCCTGAGGTGAGATTAATCAATTATGGACTTTTTTTACATCCCAAAATCATACGAGTTCTGCAAGATCATATATTAATTTTTCTGTCTTTTCCCATCCAAGACAAGGATCTGTGATGGATTTTCCCCAGATGCACTCGCCGATTTTCTGCGCTCCGTCTTCAATATAACTTTCTATCATAAATCCTTTAACCATTTTCTTGATTCTTTCATCGTGACGGCAACTGTGCATTACATCTTTTGCGATGCGACTTTGCTGATCGTATTTCTTTCCTGAGTTTGCGTGGTTGGTATCAATGATAACTGCAGGATTTGCAAGATTGGAATTATCGTAGAGTTCACAAAGGGAAATGAGGTCTTCATAGTGATAGTTGGGAAGACTCTGACCGTGTTTGTTGACATAACCTCTTAAGATTGCGTGAGCAAGGGGGTTGCCTTGAGAATGAACTTCCCAGCCGCGGTATATGAAGGTATGCTTATGCTGTGCGGCAGTTATGGCATTCATCATAACCGAAAGGTCGCCGCCTGTGGGGTTTTTCATTCCCACGGGAATGTCAAGTCCGCTTGCGGTAAGGCGGTGCTGCTGATTTTCCACAGAGCGTGCACCGATTGCAACGTATGCTAAAATATCATTTAAGTATCTGTAGTTTTCAGGATAGAGCATTTCATCTGCACATGAAAATCCTGTTTCACGAAGGGCTCTCATATGAAGTTCCCTTATGGCAACAATGCCTTTAAACATATCGGGTTTTTCGTTGGGGTCGGGCTGATGAAGCATTCCCTTGTAGCCGTCGCCTGTTGTACGGGGTTTGTTGGTGTAGATTCTGGGAATTATGAAAATCTTATCTGAAACCTTATCCTGAATAGTTCTGAGTCTTGAAATATAATCTATTACGCTATCCTCGTTATCAGCAGAACAAGGTCCGATGATGAGAACGATTTTTTCTGATTTTCCTGTGAAAATGTCTGCGATTTCTCTGTCTCTTTCTGCTATAAGGTTTTTTATATCCTCTGATACGGGATACATTTCCTTAACCTCCTGAGGGATGGGAAGTTTTCTTTCAAAAATCATATTCATTGTATTTTCCTTCTTTCATAATACTTATTTATCAAACAGTGCCCTTCTTTTTGTGGAAAGGCGCATTTTTTCTTTTAAACCTTCTGTATCCTCGTTGGATATCATACTTTTAAGGGTGTTGCACTCGTCTATAAATCTTTCAAATTGCTCAAGGAGAGCATCCTTATTGAGCATAAAAAGTTCTGACCACATATTTTCGTTTATTCTGGCAATTCTTGTTAAATCTCTGAATGAATCCCCTGTATAATCCACAAGATGTTCGTTATCAGAACAGGTCATAAGTCCTACCGCAATGCAGTGGGTTAGTTGAGACACAAAGCCTATCATTTCGTCGTGTTCTTTTGGTGAAAGGACAGAAACTTTGTTAAATCCCATAACCAAACCAAGGTCTTTGCAAATTTCTATTGCCTCGGGGGTGTTTTTTTCTGTGGGTACAACAATATAGTTTGCACCTTCAAATATTTTATCATCGCTGTTTTCAACACCATAAACTTCTTTTCCTGCCATGGGATGAGCGGCTATAAATTCAACACCGGGTTTTAAAAGACTCTGAATTTCATCAACAATACATTCCTTGACACCTGTTACATCGGTTATGAGTGTGCCTTCAGAAAAAAGATGTCCGTATTCTTTTATCCATTGGGTAAACACTTTCGGATAAAGGGCAAAGATTGCAATGGTACATGATTTAACTGCATCTTCATTAACATATGAATACCCTTCGTCTATGATTTTTTCTTTCAGGGCATAATCTATGGCTGAGGGATCATTGTTTATGGCTGTGACATAAAAACCTTTTTTCTTAAGGGCTTTTGCATAACTTCCGCCAATGAGTCCAAGACCGACAATTAATATTCTTATTTCTTTGTTAATTATCTGCATACTGTGTCACCTTAATTCCTGTTTTTTCTAATATGTCAAAAAAATCGGGGAAACTTTTTGATACGGCTTCGCTTCCCTCAATTGTGCCGCCGCAGGTGGTAAGCATCACCGCAAGAGACATTACAATTCTGTGGTCATTGTGTCCGCAAAGTGCCTCTTTCGGAGGATAAAAATCTCCCGGATATACCACAACGGAATCTTCATCCACTCTGACCGAAATCCCGAATTTTTCAAGTTCTGTTGCCATGGCTTTTGCTCTGTCGCTTTCTTTTATCTTAAGCCTTGCGGTACCTGTGAATATTGCACCGTTTTTGCAGGCTGCCAAAGCAAAAAGAACAGGGCCGAGATCCGGGCAGTCAGATATGTGAATTGTTGGAGTTCCACGGCTAAGCATATCAAAATACTTATCATAGACTTTATCTCCCTGCAAACTTTCGGGATTTAGTCCCACAACTTTCACATCAGAACCAAGATAGGATAGTGATGCGAAAAAAGCACTGTTGGAATAATCCCCCTCAACTGTAACGTCAGATGTTTTATACCTCTGATTTCCTTTTATATAGAGGGTGCGTTCATCAGACCATACAACCTCCACTCCGAATGTTTTAAGGGCATCAATTGTCAGATTGATATATGACGAACTTTCAATCGGCGGAGTTATATTTATGGTACTGTCTCCATCAAGAAGGGGCATTATAAACAAAAGTCCGCTTATGAACTGACTGCTTATGTTCCCTTTCACCTTATAGTTTCCGGATTTCAGTTTGCCGCTGATTTCCATGTGATCGTCAAAACATTCAAATCCAAGTTCCTGCTCGCGGCAAATATCTTCGTAAACACTCATAGGTCTTTTCAGAAGTGTTCTGCTTCCGTATAGTTTGCTTTTTCTTTTGCCGGTGAGACAAATGGGAACAAAAAACCTCATTGTACTTCCGCTTTCACGGCAGAATAAGTCCACATCTTTTTTTATGTCAAAAGGATTTATACCTTTGATATATACACAATCCCCGTCAATGCGATACTTTGCTCCGAGGGATTCAAGGCAGTCAAGAGTTGCAAGCACATCTTCCGAAAAAGAAATCCCTCTCACAACGCTTTCCCCCTCGCAAAGTCCCGAACATATGAGCATACGGTGTGACATACTTTTTGACGGCGGTGCTTTTACTATGCCTGTTGCTTTTGATTTTTCAATTTTTACTCTCATCTGCTTATGTCACCTCCGATTACACATTTTTACTATGAAGTTTCAAAATCTTCTCTGCACATTCTGTGACAGAAGATGCATTGTTCACTGTTTCATCTGCCACGTTTTTGTATATGGGATAGCGCTCTTTGTATCTTTTTTCTATGGCTTCTCTGTCTTTTGCAAGAGGTCTGTCCGATGTTGGTATGAGAAGTTCCAAAGGACGGTCAAGAAAATACAGTCTGCCGTTTTGTTTGAGCAACCGAACGCTTTTTTCACTCAAAACTGCCCCTCCGCCGGTGGCAATAACATATCCGCTTTTTAAAGATATCTCCCGGACACACTCTGCCTCCCATTTTCTGAACACATCTTCACCATAAACTGAAAAGATTTCCGTAATTGGCATTTTGTGCTTTTCCACTATCATATCATCGGTGTCTGCAAATTCCATACCAAGTTCTTTGGCAAGTTGTCTTCCAACGGTTGATTTGCCCGATGAAGGCATCCCGATTAAAACAATATTCTGCTTTTTGGGATAAATTTCTCCATAGACTTTTTTTGTCGTGTCTTGGGGAAGGGTTTTTCCCGTAAACTTTTCTGATGCAAAAACCGCCTGAGCGCAAAGCATATAAAGTCCGCCTTCTGCCTTTATCCCCTTTTTCATTGCATTGGACACAAGGTTTGTGCGAAGTGGATTATATATGGCATCTATAACTCCCTCAAGGCAAGGGAATTTTTCAATATCTACAGGCACATCATCTGCATTTGGATACATTCCGCAAGGGGTTGTATTTATAATCACTTCGGCATCAGTATAAGATTCATACATTTCCTCATATGTAATATTGCCGTCTGTTTTTTTCCTGCTGACCTTTAAAACAATGGACGCATCCATACTCTTTGCCACGGCAAAGGCAGTTTTTGATGTTCCGCCAGTACCGAGTATCAGAACTTTTTTTCCTGACACAGAAATGCCCGCTTTTTCTATAAGGGCTTTCATTCCAGCAAAGTCTGTGTTGTCTCCATAGAGTTTTCCGTCTTTGTTTACAATAACATTCACAGCACCGATTTCTCTTGCACTGTCGCTTATGCCGTCAAGGTATTTCATAACCGCTTCCTTATAGGGAATTGTAACATTGATGGCTTTGAAATCCTTTGCTTTCATAAAGATTTCAAGGTCTTCTTTTTTTATTTCCTTTAAGACATATTCATAATTTTCTATTTTTTCGTGAATTTCCTTTGAAAAACTGTGTCCCAGTTTTTCACCGATAAGTCCGTATTCCATATTATCTCAACCAATCTGTGCCATACCTTTGAGCAAGCATATCACAAAGAGCAAGTGCTGTGACAGAATCTATTACAATTCTCGCTCTGTGAATTATGGCAGGATCGTGTCTGCCGCCCAAATTCAAGGTTGCATCTTCTTTATTAATATAATCTACTGTTTTTTGTTGTTTGTATATGGAGGGTGTTGGTTTTACAACACAGGAAAAAATAATTGGCATTCCGTTTGTTATACCGCCGTTTATTCCTCCGTTGTTGTTGGTAACTGTCACAACATCTCCGTTTTCCATTTTAAAACTATCGTTTGCCTCACTGCCTCTTTTTTTGGCAAAGTCAAATCCTATGCCAAACTCCACACCTTTTATGGCGGGTACAGAGAAAAGAATGTGAGAAAGAACACTTTCAACGGAATCAAACCAGGGTTCGCCAACCCCTGCAGGAATTCCCCACACTGCAGTTTCTAAAATTCCGCCCACGCTGTCACCGTCGTTTGCAGCAAGAAGAATCTCTTCGTGAATTTTATCTCCGCTGTCTTTACAAAGCACAGGGAATTCCATGTTGGAAAGTTCTTTTATGTCTGAAAGAATGTTTTCAAAACCCCTGTCTTTTATGCCGTGACATTCCTTTATGTGAGTGCCGATATAGATACCTTTGTTTTCAAGCACTTTCAGAGCAATTGCTCCTGCGGCAACTATAGGCGCGGTTATTCTTCCGCTGAAATGTCCTCCGCCGCGTTTGTCCTGAAAACCGTGATATTTACATTGGGCGCTATAATCTGCGTGACCGGGACGTGCAAGGTTTTCAAGGGCAGAATAGTCCTTTGATTTTGTGTCACCGTTTGGAATGAGGATGCAAATGGGGGTTCCTGTTGTCATTCCATTATGCACTCCGCTTAGAATTCTGAAAGGATCCGTTTCTTTTCTTGCGGTGGAAATTCTTCCTTTTGGCCGGCGAAGGGAAAGTTTTTGGGCAATATATTCTTCATCAATTTCTATTCCGGGGCTTAGTCCGTCTATGACAATGCCGATTTCCTCTCCGTGGCTTTCACCGAAAAGTGTGACTGAAACGCTTTGTCCAAATGTGTTTTTCATCTGGAATTCCCCCCTTTTGCAATCAGAGCAATTCTGTCTTTTAAACTGTCACATTCAATGGATTTTATTTCAAAACTTCCGAGTCTGTCAGAAAAAACTGCGCTGACCTTTCCGTCTTTCACCTTTTTGTCGTGAGAGATTGCCTTTGACACCGAATCTATGTTGATGTCTGCTTTGGTTGGAAGAGAAAGTTTTTCCAGAACGGGAATGAGACGTGCTTTCAGAGAATCTGAACACATTGGAATCATTCCAAGTGCCACACACTCACCGTGATAGAAAGAAGAAAATCCTGTTTCTTTTTCTATGGCGTGGCCGATTGTGTGACCAAAATTCAGGATTTTGCGAAGTCCCATTTCTTTTTCATCCTGTTCTACCACTGACTTTTTAATGTTCAGTGATTTTATGATAATTTCGTCAATACTGTCCATAGGTTCATTTTTTTCAAATATTTCAAAAAGTTCTTCATCGCAGGTTATTGCCATTTTAACTGCCTCCGAAAGACCGTTTGAAATCTGTCTTGGCGGAAGAGTTTTTAAAACATCCGGATCTATTAAAACCTTCGACGGCTGATAAAATGCTCCGATTATGTTTTTATATCCGTCAAGGTCAACTGCCACCTTTCCGCCAATGGATGAATCAATCTGAGATAAAACGGTTGTGGGGATGTTATAAAACTCAATTCCCCTCATATATGCACTTGCCACAAATCCCGAAAGGTCTCCCACAACTCCGCCGCCGACTGCAACCACACAATCAGAACGGGAAAACCCATAAGAAAGCATTTCTCTTAAAAGGGTTTCAAATGTTTTTAAATTCTTGCTTTCTTCTCCCTGGGCAATTGTGAAAATGTGTCCGTCTCTGCATTGGTTTAAAATCTCTTTGGCGTATTCTTTCGGAACGCCTGAATCTGTGACTATGAAAACTTTTCTTTGAAGATTAATCTCCTCTGAGGCTCTTTTCAAAAGACCTCTTTCAACAACTATATCATAACTGTCTTTTCCAAGATTCATATGTATGTTCATTTCATATCCACCTCATCGGATAATAATTTTTCACTGTAATACTTTCCTGCCACCTTAACGGTGTCACAATATTCAGAAAGTTCAGAAAGCATCAGTTCACCGATTTTCCCTGAAATGTCTCCTTCTGCTTCCACATAGAAATAATACTGCCAGTTTCTTCCCTTTATGGGACGGCTTCTTAAGGCATTCATATTAAATCCGTATCTGCCTATGATACTGATAGCCTTTGCAAGGGCGCCCGCTTCATTATTGACTGTGAAAAGAAGAATGAAATTTGTGTGAGATGCAGGAACGCTTTTGTTTTCGGATTTGGAAAATACTGCAAAACGTGTTGTGTTTGTATTGCTTGTGTTTATGTGATGATCAATGACTTCTAAATTATATAGTTTTGCGGTTTCCCTGCTTGCAATTGCCGCAACTGTTTTGTCGCCCTTTTCAGAAACCGACTGTGCCGCCATGGCTGTGTTCGATGTCTGAATGGCAGCAAATCCTTTTTCGGAAATATAGCCTGAGCATTGGCTGATTGCCTGAGGATGGCTTATGACAGTTTTGATATCTGAAAGATGAGCACCCGGAACACCCAGAAGATTGTGAGTGATTTCAAGGTCATATATTCCTGTTACAAAAAGCGAACCCTCAAACATAAGGTCGGTTACCTGGGCTACTTCTCCTGCATAACTGTTTTCAATGGGAAGTACAACACAGTCGCATTCTCCCTTTACAACCGATGCATAACTTTCCTCGAAACTTGTGTAGGAAGTAAGGTTGCCATCAGGGAAAATTCTCTTTGCGGCAATGTGGGCAAATGCACCTTCAACCCCTGAATAGGCAATTCTTGCACCCTCTAAAAGTTTATGCTGATAACTTTTTGATATATCCATTGTGCTTTTCAAGAAGTTGATGTAGAAGGAGCGAAGTTCAATGTCTTCCACCAAAAGAGAATTGTTCTTTATTACTTCTTCTTCTCTTTTTGCATCAAAAATCGGAAGACCGTGTTCCTTTTTGTGCTCTGCAACAAGTTTTGAAGCATTCATTCTCTCCACAAAAAGTCTTGCCATTTCCCTGTCTGTCTTATTTATAATTTCTCTTGCAGCCTGAAGTTTATCCATGATTACCTCCGAAGTTAACAGTGTTAACTTTAATGAATTAAGACTATTATATCACAAAATATAATTTTGTCAACATAAAATATGTAGTTTTATCAAAACTGTTGCTTATTTGTATAATATGTGATACAATATTTTCGTGTATCAATAATCTTTTAGCGAGGTTATATAAATGGAAGATTACGAAGGCTATGAAACCGTCAGACAAAAGTTAATCATTTCAGGAATATCAGAAATTGAAAATCACGGAATCGCTGATTTTTCACTTCGGAGAGTTGCGTCAAACTGCAATGTTTCCTGCGCTGCGCCCTATAAACACTTTAAGGGCAAGGAAGATTTCATAAGGGAAATTGTAGCATACATTCACTCAAGATGGATGCTTTTGCAGAATCAGATTGAAGAGTTTTTCAAAGATGATTTAAAAAAGCAACTGACAGAAGTTTGTGCATCCTATGTTAAATTCTGGATAGCAAACCCAAACTTCCGCTCTGTTCTCACCCTCAAGACCAAAGAGTTTGAAATCGAAAGCGAATTTTCAAAAATCACGGATACCATCTGCACACTTGTAAAAAAATGTTGCACTGAATTCGGTGTGTCAGAAAGTGAAACCGAGCATAAATGCTACGTTATCTGTTCTTTGGTGTATGGGGCTGTTCTTATGATTGACAACGGTGATATGGACGGAGAAAAAACCATTATGATGCTCAAAAAAAGTATTTTGAAAGAATTTTAATTTTTTTGCAACCTTTTACCTGCCTTGCAGGTATTATGTATGAAAAAAGACAAAGGAGAATAATTATGAAAAAATTATTGGCACTTATTTTAGCAATTTCTGTTGTGGCATCTTTTGCTGCATGCGGTAAAAAAGATGAGAAAAAAACTGAAACATCAAAACCATCACAATCAGATAAAATTACAGACTCATCTATTGACGAGACTGTAGATTCATCATCCGAAGAGGTTGTTGATGAGGCTGAAAAAGACGAAGAAAAAGCAGATGAAATAAAGCCTGAAGAAAAACCCGAGGCAAAACCTGAAGCTAAGCCTGAAACAAAACCCGAGGCAAAGCCCGAGGTAAAACCTGAAACAAAACCTGAAACAAAACCTGAAACAAAACCTGAAACAAAACCCGAGGTAAAACCTGAGGTGAAACCTGAGGTGAAACCCGAAGAAAAACCCAAGACAGTCGGAAACATTCTTTTGGCAGATTTTAAATCAAAAGCGTCCTCAATGAGCGCCCAGGCAATTGCAGATGCACTTTTAACAAATCCCGTAATTCCCTTTGGCGGTGCGTCAATGAGCGTTGAACCCGGATTTTTGAACGGTTTTGATAATGCAGAGATTAAAGGATTTTCCGAAGGATATATGTTTGCACCTATGATTGGTTCTATCCCCTTTATCGGATATGTATTTACACTTGATGCAGATACAGATGCATCCTCTTTTGTGGCAAATCTCAAAGCAAACGCAAACAAAAGATGGAACATCTGCACAGAAGCAGATGAAATGATTGCAGGAAACGTTGGCAATAAAGTCTTTTTTGTAATGTGTCCCGCATCTTTTGATGAAGAATAAAATCTGAAAATCAACCTATACTGCGGGAAGGAATTTTAGATCTTTCCCGCAGTTATTGATTTTGCCCGTTTTTGAAAGGAGGAAACACCTTGCTTTTTTCAAGTTTATCTTTTCTTTTCTATTTCCTGCCTGCTCTTTCAATTGTATATTTCATCTCGCCAAAACCCATGAAGAACACTGTTTTACTTCTGTTTAGTCTTTGCTTTTACGGTTGGGGCGAGCCAAAGTATCTTGCTTTGATGATAACAACAGTTCTGACAGGATATGTTGGTGCTATTTTAATTGAAAAATTCAGAGATAAAAAACTGTCAAAAGTTTTTCTCTCCCTCTCGTCAGTTATAATACTGTCTTTCCTTTTATATTTTAAGTATGCAAACTTTTTTGTTGAAAACTTTTCGCGTGTTACCGGCATAGAAGTTAAGGCTTTGAATGTTGTTCTTCCGATAGGAATAAGTTTTTATACCTTTCAGATACTCAGTTATGTTATTGATGTGTACAGAGGTGATGTGAAATCCCAGAAAAACCCCCTTACTCTTGCAACGTATGTTGCACTTTTTCCGCAACTTATTGCAGGTCCTATTGTAAGATATTCAGATGTGGAATCTTCTCTCATAAGCCGTACTCATTCCTTTGAAAAAATTTCAGAAGGGTTCAGACGTTTTATTGTCGGTCTTTCAAAAAAGATTATTGTAGCAAATACTCTGGGTGAGTTATGCGAAGTGTTTTATCAGTCTCAGGATAAATCAGTCTTGTTTTTCTGGCTGTATGCAATTGCCTATATGCTCCAGATATATTTTGATTTTTCGGGATATTCCGATATGGCAATAGGTCTTGGAAAGTTTTTCGGATTTGACTTTATGGAAAACTTCAACTATCCCTTTATTTCTTCAAGCATCACGGAATTTTGGAGAAGATGGCATATATCTCTTGGCTCCTGGTTCAGAGACTATGTGTATATCCCCATGGGCGGAAGCAGAGTCGGCAGAAAAAAACTGATTATAAACATTCTTACAATCTGGTGTCTCACAGGTTTCTGGCACGGTGCCGCATGGAACTTTGTGATATGGGGACTTTTCTTTGCACTTCTTCTTATGATTGAAAAACTGTGGCTGAAAGAATGGCTAAAAAAATCTCCTGTTGCAGGAAGAATATATACCCTCTTTTTTGTAATTATAAGTTTTGTTATTTTCAGCGGTTTGTCTGCATCAGACATTTTCATGAAGTTAAAAGGAATGTTTGCAATATCTGAAATTCCATTCATATCAGATGAATTTATTTACTATTTCAAAAGTTATTTTGCAGTTCTCCTTATTGCAGTTATTGGTGCAACTCCCCTTTTCAAATCCTTTAAGGAGTGCTTGTACAAAAAGAGATTCACAAAAGTTATTATGGAATTTTTCGAGATTCCGGTTCTCTTGATTCTTCTTGTTATATGTGTTTCATATCTTGTTGACGGCTCATTTAACCCATTCCTTTATTTTAGATTCTAAATCAATTATTTCCAAGGCAGGTGATATTATGAAAATAAAAAATATAATTTCAACTCTTCTTTTCTCAACCATCTTCATATCAGTGTTTTTTATATGTATTTTTAAAACAGATTCTGAATTCTCCCTTTCGGAAAGACGTGCTCTTGCACAAATGCCGGAACTGTCCGCAGAGTCTGTTATGAGCGGAACCTTTATGGAAAACTTTGAGTCTTATACTCAGGACCAGTTTCCTTTAAGAGATATATTCCGCTCCTACAAAGCGTTTTTCGTACAAAAGATTCTCGGCAAATATGAAAACAATGGTCTTTATTATCAGGACGGTCACATCTCCAAAATGGACGATGACGAAAATCCTTATATGACAAATTATGCCGCAGAACTTTTTACAAAAATTTACGACACAAACATTAAAGGTAAGAATTCAAAGGTTTACCTTTCTGTTATCCCCGATAAAAACTTCATACTCTCTCCCAAAAACGGCTATCCTTGCCTTGATTATGATGAGTTTATCAAAAACTTTAAAGAGAGTCTCCCCTTTATGGAATATATTGAAATAAGAGACCTTTTATCCCTTGATGATTATTACAAAACGGATTCCCACTGGCGTCAGGAAAAAATTGTGGATATTGCAAAAAGATATCTTGAAAAAATGGGAAATTCGTCTGTGGGTGATTTTGAAGAAAATGTTCTTGACAATCCATTCTATGGGGTGTACGCAGGTCAGTACGGTCTCAAAACCAAACCTGACACCATAAAGTATCTTACAAATGACGTTTTGAAATCCTGCACTGTAACCTATTATAACGATATGGGAAAACCCATTGAAAACAGTATGTATGACATGGAAAAAGCATATGGAAAAGACCCCTATGAATTGTTCCTTTCAGGAACTCAGGCGCTTATCGAAATTAAAAATCCGAATGCAAAAAGCCATGAGGAACTTGTGATTTTCAGGGATTCTTTTGGAAGTTCCCTTGCTCCTCTTATGGCTGAGAGTTACAGCAAAATCACCCTTGTTGACATAAGATATATTCAAAGTTCATTCATTGCAAACTTCGTTGATTTCAGCAATAAAGATATTCTTTTCATGTATAGCACAGCACTTTTGAATAACAGTCTGTCAATGAAATAAAATTCAAAATGAGCGGCAAAAAACCAAATTTTTTGCCGCTCATTTTTTAAACTAGAACTATATTATACTTTTCCAGCCAATAGTCAAACTGCAAAAGCCAGGCAATGAGTTGTGGTTTTGCCATAAGTTGACCAAACCATGTGTCTCCGTCAGAGGACAGCATTTCATTGATTTTTTCCTTGTCACAAAGTTCACAAAAGAGAGTGTTTCTGACACTAAGTCTTTTTCTTAAAAGTTCTGTCACAATCTTTGCATAAGATGGATCATGACTTTTGGGATAAGGACTTTTTTTGCGCCATGTTATCTCTTTTGGAAGATAATCTTCCACGGCATATCTTAAAAGTGATTTTTCTGTTGCATTTTCAAATTTTATATCCCACGGAACGTTATATACATACTCGGCAAGATGATGATCTGCAAAAGGAACACGCACTTCCACTCCCCTTGCCATACTCATACGGTCTTTTCTTTCAAGAAGAGACGTCATAAAATATTTCACGGAAAGATTTGTGGCAATTCTTGAATTTTTCATTTCAGGACTGTCTGTGTCAAGAAAACTGAATTCGCCAAGGTCGTTTTTGTATCTGTTGCTGACATAATTGTATCCGTCTTTGGGCGAGATAACATCTTCTTTAAAAAGCGATACTCTTACATAGGGATCGTGAATCCAGGGGAAAAAATCTCTTTTTAGCATTTCTTCTCTGTAAAACCACGGATATCCCCCGAAGATTTCGTCACTGCATTCTCCCGAAAGAGCAACGGTGTGATTTTCTTTCACCTTTTCACAAAAATATATAAGAGAAGAATCTATGTCAGCCTGACCGGGAAAATCTCTTGCATCAACGGCATATGAAAGATATTCAGAAAGGCTTTCTGTGGAAACAGTGAGAACCTTGTGGTCAGTAAAAAGGAAATCCGAAAGTCCCGTTGCAAAATCGTCATCACTTTTTGGCTGAAAAAGACTTTGTTTGAAATTTTCCTTGTTTCCCTC
Source organism: Oscillospiraceae bacterium (assembly GCA_015069015.1). Classification (GTDB taxonomy): domain Bacteria; phylum Bacillota; class Clostridia; order UMGS1810; family UMGS1810; genus RGIG1828. The sequence continues at coordinate 8,053 of SVJK01000015.1, read as the reverse complement.
ATATTCAAAGGAATAGGTGGAAAGTTTTTCACCCCTTTCCCTCATTTCCTTTGAAGCGATGGCTGTTATGGCAGATGAATCAAGACCACCTGACAAAAATGTGCAAAGAGGAACATCGCTTTTAAGTTGTCTTTTTACTGCCGTCTTTAAAAGTTCCTTTGTTTTATAGATGGTTTCTTCTCTTGAATCTGTATGGGGTTTTGATTCCATAGTCCAGTATTTTTCCTTTTTAAATCCCGATATGGAAAATGTTGCACATTCCCCGGGTGAAAGCTGGAATATGTCACGAAAAACCGTGGTGTTATTAAATGTCACCGGTGATAAAAACAAAAGTTGCCAAAGCCCTGTTTTATCAACTTTTGGTTTAATTGACGGATGAGACAGCATTGCTTTTATTTCAGATGATACAACAAGTGTTGTGTCTATGAAGCTATAAAAAAGAGGTTTGACGCCAAATCTGTCTCTTGCAAGAAACAATTCTCTTTTGGATTCATCGTATACTATAAATGCAAAAATGCCGTTGAGTTTTTTTACACATTCCCTGCCCCATATTATGTAGGACCACAAAAGAACTTCCGTGTCACAGTCTGTAAAAAACTCTGCTCCATATTCCACAAGTTCTTTTTTAAGTTCTATGGTGTTATATATTTCTCCGTTATAACATATTATGTACTTTTTCCCTTCATACACGGCTGTCATGGGTTGTTTGCCTCTTTTTACGTCCATAACAGAAAGACGGTTATGACAAAAAGACACATGGGGAGTCAGATATAATCCCGTGTCATCGGGGCCTCTGTGTTTCATACTTTTTCCCATTACAGAAAGTATTCCGGGATCGATGTTTTGATTGTTTTTAAAATCTGCGATTGCACATATTGAACACATAATCATTTCCTCATTTCAAAATTATTTAAAATAAAAATACCGGAGAGATCTGATATCTTTCCGGTATCTTTATTGCATTATATGCTTTTTTCCCAGTGATAATCCTATGATTATTTCATGGATTCTTCGTAGGACTTGATCATTTTTTTAACCATCTGTCCGCCTACAGAACCTGCCTGTTTGCTTGTTAAGTCACCGTTATAACCCTGTTTGAGGTTAACGCCTACTTCTGATGCTGCTTCCATTTTAAATCTGTCCATAGCTTCTTTAGCTTCAGGAACTACATTCTTTCTTGACATACTAAAAACTCTCCTTGAAAAATTTTTGCAAATTTTCTTTGCATTAACTATTGTGTACACGAAAGTTTTTTATATGTCAGGTACTTTTTTACAATTTTAAATTATTTCTATATCGGATTCACTTATGGATTCGGAAACAACTTCCAGTTTGGAAATTGAAATTTCATAGGCTGTCTTGGTTACCGACTCATCTTCTGATATGCGTTTCTGATATTCCCTTGACTGAATTCTTCCCCACACCTTTATGTTATCTCCGACGTTTAGTGATGCACAGTATCTTGCGTTTCTGCCCCAGGCAATGCATGGAATATAGTCGGATTTATTATAGGCTCTGTTTACGGCTATTAAAAGATCGGTGATTTCTCTTCCGAAAGGTGTGGTTCTGTAGACAGGACTCTTACATAAAAACCCATTTAAGAAAATGTGATTTGGATTTTGTTTTTCGTCATCTTCTAATATTTCTTTTACATCTCTTGCAAAAACTGTGAGAAGAAGTTTGTTTCCGCTTTCCGAATAATTATTATAGGATCGGAATTGTCCTGTCACGCTTATCCTAACACCGTCTCTTATGTCCATATCTTTTATGAGCCGTTCAGATACGGTGACATTTATATAGTCACAGATATCAGAAAGTCTCATAACTTTCAAAACAAAAGAATAAAAAGCCTCCGAATATATTTCGTGACTGAAAGAAAGTTCACCCTCCACATATCCCGATACCGAAACCTCATTGTTAACATTCACATTTTCCACTGTCATTTGAATCATCCTTTCATAAGTTAAAATCTATATGTAAATAATATTCACCAAAAATGAAATTATAACCAAAACATTTCGGGAGAAACAGATTTTAATTTACGTTTTAAAGGATTTTTCTTTCTTTTAAATTATTTTCTGTCAATTGCTATAATTTCCCACAAAAAACACTTGCTTATATGGTGTGCTAGCAAGATCAATAATTTAAAAGGCTAAACCAATTAATTTCGTTCAGCCTTTTCCTGTAGGGAACGACCTATGTGTCGCTCCGTTTTACATAGTTTTAGGATATCCTAAACAAATTGGAACATACCATACATTTTCCCTGCCTGTACTGTACCAGACAAGATTTTTATCGAAAACTTAATAAATTTTACTAAAACAATTGATAAAATATAAAAATTGCTGTATAATAACAAATGCGAAACCAATTTAATATGTTATACAGTGTTGAGGTATATTTTCTTTTGGAATAATATACTTATCTTTGCATATACTGATATTTGAATTTGATAAAAACGCAAATTCCGTTTATCAGTATATGTGTATATCTCATGCTGTATAAATTGGTTTCGCGACTATCGGAGTTTGCGCTTTTTATGCGTCTGCTTCGGTGGGCGCATTTTTTTATTTGCAAATTTTTGACATAGGTTGAAGAAAGGAGTTTTGTGTCTTGCAAAAAATATATAATAATTGAAAGGGAGATAATTAACATGAAGAAAAAATTAATAATTAGCACAAAAAGGACAGGATTACTATCAAAATTTGGAGGAGTGTTTCTTGGCATTGCAATTATATTAATGGGTTTTATCATACTTATGACTGTCGATACTAAACCGCAATACATATCAAATAACACTGAATTTATTGATACAGTATTACAAATTATACCTTATTTCATTACCGCGATAGGGGTATTATGTATAGCAATAAGCGTTGTTTCCTCAAAGGCATATGTTGATATATATGATGATCATATTGAGGGAAAAGCTTTCATGACAAGCAACTGGAATTGTGAGGATTTTTATTTAACATATGATAAAATCAACAATATAACAACTGGCAGAATTAAAAATATAGCCATCGAATTTAATGGCATTTTTATACATACCATTAACGGAACATACAGGATACCTACAAACAAAAAGTTCTCAAAAGAAATTTTCAGACATTTTAATGATATACAATAAATTATTGGATCAGTTTAGAATAAAATTTTAATTATAGAAAGAGAGGTAGTTGATATGAAAAATGTATTTTTCCTTTGCTTGTTATATATGTGTCTAATATTAACAGGATGCAATACATCAACTGAATTTACTACAGAAAAACCCGGCAATTATGATGATAACACAAAAAACGAGAATTTCGATTATGATGACTTTGACATTTCTTCGCTTTATGGAACATGGGAATCTAATCGTGGGCTTCCAGTAGTTATTAATAATGACGGAACAGCAGAAAGTCCATCTGCGAAGTTAGAAGGGACCTACAATATTGAAGGAGATTCTTTGAAAATTTATTGGTCTAAAACTAACAGGACCGAAATATGGAAAATCAAAAATAATGATGGAAAAATGACACTGGAATATGGAGAAGAACCATTAGTAGCTATATACGAAAAAGAATAATACTCTTATAATAATTCAAAAAAGTTCTTTTGTAAAAGAAAAGGTCGTAGCAAATCGCTACGACCTTTTTTGTGTCCTTAAGAGTATGTCTCATATGAACGGTTGTTTTTCATTAAATATTAATTTTTGAAAGATTCAGACTATTATTCAACAACCAGAACTGCCACAATTTTCTTTTCTCTTCCGATTGCAAGAACTTTTGTGGATCCTTCTACCGGTGCTTCGCTTTCCAACAGATCTACATATGTCATAATTTCACCAACATCCGAAATAACGAAACTATTGGTTTTATTGTTGTATTTATAATACTGAATAGAGTCTGAAGGTGTGAGTCCATACCATGAATCAGGATTAAATTCATCGTTATCTTCCATGAATGCAGGAATAACTCTGAATACTGATCCATCAAGTTGATATACAACACCAAGCATTGCCTGATAATAATCTTCTGTTCCGGAATACGTAGCCTTTACATAATGACCGTCAATTTCGTAGTCTTCACCTGTACCTGTGTCAGGGAGAAGTTCTCCGTCAATATATACAGGCTTAATGTTTGTGATATAGTCTCCTGAAACTGTCATCTTAACAATGTCACCTGATTTAAGGGCTTTAGGATTATAATCAAAATCAGAAGCTTTATAATCGCCCTTTATATACTTGGGCTTATCATCCGGTTCTGCGTTTCCTGCTCTGTAGAAGGTTACCTTTATTGCATCTGAACCGTCAGGTCCTGTTGCAGGTGTTGCAGAGTTGATTAAATAGGTGTAGGTTGAAGCACCAACTATTGCACCGGTGTTGCTTGTTGTGGGATAGTAAATTACAATCTCTGCATTTCCTTTATCAACGTTATACGCTTCAACTGCATACTGACTTCCGTCTGTAAAGGAATAATTATAGGTTCCTTTTCTGTAGGAATCTGTTTTTGTAATATCATTGGGAACTACAAAAAGAACTGTTTTTGTTCCCATTGCAAACACGTTTGAACTGCCCTGTTTAAAGGAATATCCACTCTTTGAATATTTGAGTTTTTCGCCCGCTTCACCGGAATCAAAGTTATCGGTTGAAGGATATGCAGGAACAATAAGACCATCTTGATAGTCATTTGAAGATTCCATTGCTTCGATTTCGGAAATATAGGTTTTTCCGCCTGATATTGAAGTTTTGTATCTTACGGGCTGGATGAGATAGTTATCAAGGTTTACGGGTTCATCATCTTCGTTTACAAGATCCCATTTTGCACTTGGTGATCTTGTGCCGAGAAGGCGGTTTATTGCAGTCTGTGCACTGACACTTTCGCCGTTAAATCTTACGCTTTCCTTTATAGGAGCCTGAAGGATAGTGCCGGATGATGTATAGATTTCTACAGAATAGCCTGCATCCATACCTGAACCGTGTTTATATCTTATAATAAGACCATAGGGGTTTTCGGATTCTGTCTTTTCAAAAGCAACAATTCTTCCCTGATAGTCAAGATAGAATTTGCCGGAATCGCCTGTGGAGAAGCCAACGTCTGCTCCGCCTGCCAAAATTGTTCTGTAATAGGGTGAAGCAGAGTAACTTTCAGTTCCGATTTTTATATATTCATAATCGGATGACATTTCTTTGATGTTTCCTGTAACTGTTGCAGTTGAAATAATAACGTTTGTTCCTTCAACGCTGCCATATGGCTGTGCAACAGATACTACATTCTTCTGACTGATTGCATCAATTGTTGTCTCTGAATATGAGCCGCCTTTTGATGTGATTCTTCTTACAGATGCAACATCATGCTCGTCAAATTCAAGTTTCTCAAGTCCTGTAATTGAAGAATATTTATCATAAATTGAAACAACATCGTCCGTCTTTGATTTTGAACCTACGTAGTATGTTACATAACTTTCAACAACTGCAACCTCTGCAGAATTTGATGAACCGTCGTTACTGATGAGTGTAACGTTTCCGTTTTCAACATTGAGATAGTCTTCAATGAAATCTGCATCAATAAAGTCAGGATGAACGGGAACACCGTTATATACTACATAAAGATTATCAGAAAGCGTAACTCTGCTGATTTCATCTGTTTCCTTATCGTCTTCATTCTTGAAGTACTTGATTGTTTCAGCACTTACATCTTCAATCTGCCAGTCATCAATTGTGAAAGATGAGTTCATTCCGCTTACTTTGTTGATACTTGTAAGAGTTTTTCTTCCCATTGTTGAGAATTTAAAGGAAACTGTACATCCTACCATATCCTCAAGAGTATCAACATCAAAATTGCCGATTTCATAAACTGTATCACCAATTAAAGCTTCTGTATTGGCAAGGCGTTTCCCTGTGAGTGAATATTCACCGACACCAAGGAGTTTTCCGGTTTCAGATTCGGAATTATCCCAGTCACCGCCACCGGTGGAACCACCCTGAACAAAGATAGGATCTTTGTTCTCATTAAATCCTACGTTATTGAGTTTACTGCAGAAATCTATATTATAGATAAGCTGAGCAACAACACCTCTTGGGGCAGGCTGTGCACCGTTGAGATATGCATTTTTGGTAAGTCCGATGGAGTTTGCAACATCAACATAGCCCTTATACCAGGGATCAAGATTTTTATTTACAACATCACCGTAACCCATTGTGCATACAATCATTTTGATTACTTCACCGTAAGATACGGGAGCTGTAGGTCTGAAAGTTCCGTCTTCATAACCGTTGATTGCTTTTGTACCAACTGCATATGCAATGTATGGAATTGCCCATGCACTTGAAGAATTTGCATCTGCAACATCAGGGAACTGAGTTGTGGTTGCTTCAAACTTTGTTCCTGCAGGAGCTGTTGCAACTGCAAGAAGTTTTGCAAATTCTGCACGGGTGATGGTAGCATCGGGTTTGAAGGTTCCGTCTTCATAGCCGTTGATTACACCTCTGCCCACAAGTTCTGAAATTGCAGAGAAATAAGTGTGTGTTTCAGCCACATCAGAAAATGCCAGGTCATCTGCAAAAACAGAAAAACTGAGCATTGAGGTGAGCGCAAACACTAATGCCACTATCAATGATGTGATTCTTTTGCTTGTTTTCATTTTAAATACCTCCGTTTGCTTTTGATTTATATAAGTAAAAACAAAGACACCTATATAGTGTAATTTTATCATCCGAATAAACTGTAGTCAACTTTAAACCGATTTTGAAAACTAAATGTAATATAAAAGACTGTAAATTAATTCGGCAAATTAATTTACAGTCCCTTTGGGGGGAATAGAAAAAAAGATTCAGAATTGTCAAATCGAACTCAAAGCAGGGCAGAGCCATGCTTTGAGTGGTAACCCGAAGTTGTACAAAGGTACTGCGAGTGGTGAGATTTGGCAATAGCAAAAAGGCATATAATTGAAGAAAAACAGATGTTTTTCAACATTTTTAGCAAATTCAAATGATTTACAGGCTAATTAATACTCTGTATTGCTTATTATCACTGCCTTTTTGCGGTCTGGACTTTTTTTACATTCCCCAAAAATCTATTTTTATATGTTCATTAGTATTGTTCTTCCCTGCTTCAAAGATTCTTTAACATCTATAATCCTCTGATTCTCAGAACCTCTGAATTTTAAGGTTATATTTTTCTTCTCTTCTATAAATCTTCCATCTACAAGAACATCCAAAAGAGATAAAAACTCGTTTGTTTCGGGAATATTGGCATTCCCCTTTAATATTTCATCTTCAAAAACATATCCTGAATAACACCATATGTCCTTATCAGGATAGGTTTTACGAACCTTTTTCAAAAATGGCAAAAGTGCTCTTTGGTTTGCGGGAACCATCGGCTCTCCCCCAAGGACGGTCAGTCCGTTTATATATGACGGTGAAAGAAGGTTTATTATATCCTCCTGCACCCCTTCGTCAAAGGGCTTTCCATAATCAAAATCCCATGTTTCAGAGTTGAAACACCCCTTGCAATGATGAGGACAACCCGACACAAAAAGAGATACTCTCACGCCAAGTCCGTTTGCAATATCGGTTTTTTTGATTTCGCCATAATTCATCAGAGGTGAAGCACCCTTTCTTTAATTTCCTGAGTTCTTCCCTGATTCCAGAACTGACTGCCGATATAGCCGCAAGTTCTTCTTGCAACATTCATTTTTGACTGATCAATATTGCCGCAGTTCGGACATTTCCAACCGAGTTTCCCGTCTTCTTCATAGATTTTTATCTCGCCGTCATATCCGCACACCTGACAGTAGTCACTTTTGGTGTTGAGTTCTGCATACATAATGTTATCATAGATAAAACGGATTACCTGAAGAACTGCATCAATGTTATCCTGCATATTGGGAACTTCAACATAACTTATGGCACCGCCGGGTGAAAGTGCCTGGAATTTTGATTCTGTAGCAAGTTTTTGAAAAGCATCAATTTCCTCGGTAACGTGGATATGATAGGAATTTGTAATGTAGTTTCTGTCTGTCACGCCTTTGATTTTGCCAAATCTCTTCTGCAGACATTTTGCAAATT
>SVJK01000014.1 GCA_015069015.1 Oscillospiraceae bacterium | reverse complement strand
TATGTCTCCGTCAATCTGAAGTCCGTTAAAGTCTACAAATGCAGTGAGATTATCAAGTTTATAGTGGGATGCAAACATAGCCGCTTCCCATACTTGTCCTTCTTCAAGTTCGCCGTCTCCTAAAATTGTGTATACTCTATAGTCTTTATTGTCAAGCTTTGCAGCAAGCGCCATTCCGTTTGCAGCACATATGCCCTGACCAAGAGAGCCTGTTGACATATCAACTCCGGGAATTGATTTCATGTCAGGATGTCCCTGAAGGTAACTGTCTGATTTCCTCAAAGTTTTAATGTCCTCTTTTGGAATAAATCCTTTTTCTGCAAGTGCACCGTAGAGTGCAGGAGCACAGTGACCTTTTGAAAGGACAAATCTGTCTCTCGAAGGATTTTGAGGATCTTTAGGATCAACATTCATTTCATCGAAATACAACACAGACAATATGTCCGATATTGAGAGTGAACCGCCCGGATGTCCCGAAGCAGCACTATACACACCATCAATGGCGTGTCTTCTGATTTTGTAAGCTGTAAGTTCAAGTTGTGTATTGGTTAACATAACCCTATTCCTCCCTGTTTTTCTATTCCATATTAAAACCCTCGCCGAACACATTTCTTGCATCGGAAAGAATTATAAATGCATTTTCATCTTTTGAGTGAATATATGATTTGAGTTTTGGAAACTGAATGGGCGAAAGCGCACACATGAGAACTTTCTTTTCCATTCCCGAAAACTCACCCTTTGCTTCAAAGGATGTTACTCCCCTGTTAATCCTGTCTATAATATATTTTGCTATCTCATCGTTTTTATCACTTATTATAAATATAAGTTTTGAAAAATTTACACCTTCAATAACAAATTCTGCCGATTTTGACGCAATGAAAAGTGCCGCCACTGCATACAGCATCAGAGAAATGTCAGAAAACGCCCCGCCGGATACTATTGCTATCGTAAGATCAATAAAAAGCATTAACCTTGGCACAGAGACAAATGGTATGAATCTGTGTAAAATCACTGCGCCAAAATCACTTCCACCGGTTGATGAACCTGAATTTATAACAATTCCCGATCCTAATCCTGCCAATACTCCTCCGTATGTGCATGATATTATCGGATCATTAAATCCAAGTGATACCTTTGAAAATATTTCAATGAATACTGACAGAAACAAAGTTGATACTACTGTTTTTACAATAATGGATTTTTCAAGATATCTGTAGCCTATTATAACAAGCAGAGCATTAATGCTTATGACTGTAACAGAAACAGGAAGCGAAAAAAGATTATATAACAATATACCGATTCCCGACGCCCCGCCTGCGGCAATTTTAGCCGGTGAAAGAAAAAGTCCTATTCCGGCTCCCGATGTAATACATCCAAAGATTATTGCAGAGTATTTTTTCAAAAGTTCCATATTGTCACCTCTGAAATATACTTTGTTCCTTTACAAATTTTTATTCTTCGGATTCTGCACAGTGTATGCACATGGAAATTATTTGTTCAAGACGCTCTGTGTCTTTTTTTATATAGAGATAACCAATTAGTGCCTCAAGACCTGTTGCAATGCGATATTGAACAATATCAGCATTCTTGGCACTTGTGTATGAATGTGCATTCCTGCCCCTTTTGAAAACGGCATTTTCTTCTTCTGTGAGACTGTCTTTTATCATATGATAAATCTTTGACTGAGATTTTGCACTTACAAACTTTGTTGCTGCTTTATGAAGTTTTGCAACAGGCATATTAACAGAGTGCATAATGTATGAACGAATGTATAGTTCATACACAGCATCCCCTATATATGCAAGAGATAAGGGCGAAACCTGATTTGCATCTACTAAAATATCAAATTCTGTCATATTACGCTCTTTTCCATTTTACTCCGCCTCTTGTATCCTCAAGAATAATTCCGGCGTCTTTCAGCATATCACGGATTTCGTCCGCACGTTTGAAATCTTTGTTCTTTCTTGCGTTGTTTCTTTCTTCTATGAGTGCTTCAATATCAGAATCAAGAAAATCTTTTGAATCTTCTTTTAAAATTCCCAGAACATTCATAAGTTCTTTTAAAAGTGAGATTGTATATTCCAAAGTTGTCTTTGATGTATTTTCATTAAAATTAGTGTTTGCATACTTAACAATATCAAAAATAACTGAAATTGCATCTGCAGTATTGATGTCATCATCCATAGCAGTTATGAAATTATCTTTGAATCCGTCAAGAGCCTGTATGTTTTCATCGCAAGATGTTTCACCTTGTGCGGATTCTGAAAGAAAAACAAGATTGTCTATACAGGTATTGATTCTTTCGAGTCCGGATTTTGCCTGCATCAAAAGATCATGACTGAAGTTTATGGGATTGCGGTAGTGAGCAGAAAGCATAAAGAATCTGATTACTATATATTCAAATTCTTTTACAACATCTCTTACCGTGAAGAAATTGCCGAGAGATTTGCTCATCTTCTGATTGTTCACGTTAATATATCCGTTGTGAAGCCAGTAGTTCGCAAACGTCTTACCATGAGCACATTCACTCTGTGCAATCTCGTTTTCGTGATGTGGGAAAATAAGATCTTTTCCGCCTGAGTGAATATCTATGGTTTCACCCAAAAATCTTGTTGCCATAGCACTACATTCAATATGCCATCCGGGTCTTCCCTCTCCCCAAGGACTTTCCCATGCGGGTTCCCCCTCTTTTTTTGCCTTCCATACTGCAAAGTCCATGGGATCTCTTTTCTTGTCTCCCACTTCTATTCTTGCACCAAGTTCAAGATTCTCCAAAGGCTGATGCGAAAGTTTTCCGTAATCTTTAAACTTTTTAACGCTGAAATATACATCTCCGTCAACGTTATATGCATAGCCTTTTTCTTCAAGATTTTTTATGATTTCAATTATGGAATCAATATTTTCCGTTGCTCTGGGATGAACTGTTGCCTCTTTTATGCCAAGACCTTTTGCATCTTTAAAATATTCGTCAATGAATCTGTCAGCAAGTTCTCTTACTGTTATATTCTCTTCATTGGCACGTTTTATCATTTTATCGTCAATATCTGTGAAATTCTGAACAAAACTTACCTCATATCCCCTGTATTCAAAATATCTTCTTAAAGTATCAAAAATTATGAAAGGTCTTGCATTTCCTATGTGAAAATAGTTATATACGGTGGGTCCGCAGGAATACATTTTTACTTTGCCCTCTTCAATGGGAACAAACTCTTCTTTTTTTCCTGACATACTATTGAAAAGTTTCATTGTTTCTTATCCTCCAGTTTTTCTATCTTTTTTGTTAATTCTTCAATCTTTATCTGCATTCTGCAAAGTTCCTGACTGACAGGATCGGGAATGTGAATCTGATCAAGTTCTTCGCCGACTTTTTTATTGTTGATTCTTACAACTCTTGCCGGAACACCGACACAGGTGCTATTTGGCGGAACTTCTGAAAGCACCACCGCATTAGCTGCAATTTTTGAATTGTCTCCAACGGTGAAGGGCCCCAGAACTTTCGCACCACTTCCTATCATTACGTTTGAACCGATTGTGGGATGTCGTTTCCCCTTGTCCTTACCTGTTCCACCAAGGGTTACATTCTGATATATGGTACAGTTATCACCTATTATGGTTGTTTCTCCTATGATAACCCCCATACCGTGATCAATGAAAAGCCCCTTTCCTATCTGAGCACCGGGATGGATTTCTATTCCCGTGAAAAATCTTGAAACCTGTGATATGCATCTTGCGATAAAGAAAAGTTTGATTTTATAAAAAAAGTGAGCAATTCGGTGATTTGACACGGCATGTACACCGGGATAAAGAAAATATATCTCCAAAGGATTTCTTGCCGCAGGGTCTCTTCCCATTATATTTGATATGTTTACCGATGCAAAAATTGTAAAAACCAAAAAGTACAGGCAAACAATTCCAAGTATTATGTATAAAGCAATCATATGCTAATCTCCAATCTGTCATTAAGACACATTTTTACCCATAATGACACACATACATTATTATATATTCTTTTTAGAAAAATTACAACTGTTTTTTACACAATTTTATAACTAATTGTTTTGACTTTTTATATAATTCGTGATAAAATTTCAAATGAGGTGAGAAAAATGCATATCAAAGGCAGTTCATACGGATTTTGTAAATCCTGCCAGTACGGTCATAATGATGTTGAAAATAATGTTTTTATGTGTATGCTGAAAAATGAAAAAACCGAAAAAGATGATACATGCAAAAAGTTTAAATATGATATATACAAATATGAGCCAAAGAAAAAAATGCTTTTTGACAAGTTCAAAAAAGAAGATTTTGAACTTTAATTAAACTTAAAAAGGATGTAAAACACAGTCCGTCTGTATTTTACATCCTTTTTTTCAGCCTATCAACAAAACGCTCCCATTTGATTATTTTTCTCTTTTTATAAGCATTTTAATAAGTTCTGCAAGAAATTCATTTTTGTTTTCAAATGAGGAGAGTTTATTTAATGCTCTTTCAGACAATGTTGCAACTTCTTTTTTTGCTTTATCAATTCCATTTAAGGATACATATGTTATTTTTTCGTTCTTTTCATCGCTTCCGACAGGCTTGCCAAGAGTTTCTGTTGTACTTGTGATATCTAAAATATCATCCTGAATCTGAAAAGCAAAACCAATGTCAGATGCAATAGATACGATTTTATTCTCATCGTCTCTGTCGGCACCTGCAAGTACCGCTCCTATTTGCATAGATGCAACAATGAGCGCCCCCGTCTTATTGGCGTGTACGAATTCCAAAGTGTCCGTGCCAACCTTTTTTCCTTCAGATTCTATATCTACAACCTGACCGCCAATCATTCCGTATATTCCTGATTTTTCAGAAAGGATTTTTAGAGCCTTTGCAACTTTCTTTTCAAAAAGAATGTCAAAGGCAGACGATGCCGTTTCAAATGCATAATTAAGAAGTGCGTCCCCGGCAAGTATACCCATTGCTTCACCATATACCACATGGGTTGTTTTTTTACCACGTCTGTATTCGTCATTATCCATTGCGGGAAGATCATCATGAACAAGCGAATATGTATGAATCATTTCAATAGCAGCCATAAAGGGTTTTATTACATCACCCTCTCCGCCAAAAAGTTTGAAAGTTTCATTCATAAGCATGGGGCGAAGCCGTTTTCCGCCTGCACTGATACTATAGTTCATTGCATCAATAACAGTTTTCTGCTTTCCGTCAGTCTTTGGCATATACTCATCTAAAATATTGTTTATTTCTTCAGTGCGAAGGTTTAATTCTTTTTTAAAATCCACAATAATCTCTCCTGTTATATATCTTCAAGGTCTTTGGCTTTTGGTGTGAAAACACCGTTTTGCAAAAATCCTGCTTTCAATAATACATCTTTTGGCGCATCAATTTCTTTACCGATGTTGCGATAATCAAAACTGTCAGAAAAATTCTTTATGTATTGTCTGTACTTATCAATTCGTTCTTTCTGCATCTTTATGACAGGCACAAAAAGTTTTTCATGTTCCGACTCGGACATATTGTCTCTTGCAAAAGATGCAATCATGGAAAAATGCTCTATGCAGAATCCATCACTTTTTAAAGCTTTTTCTAAAAATCCATCTTCTTTTTTCAGCATATATACAAATGTCTCAATATATCGTTCAAATGTGTGATTAACCCTATCACATACAGCGCAGGAATTTTTAAGTTTTTTCATATCTTCGGTGAACTTTTGTCTATCTTTTATTTTTTGACGTTTCTTTGTATCTTCATTACACACATTTTCAAAGATATCAGATACCGAATCAAGATGGGTTTTGAAAACAAGAGACAGAGGCAAGGCTTTGCTTTTTGAACAAAGTTCTCTTATGTGTCTTTTACAAAACCCCTTTTCGTTAGTAATTATTCTGAAATCAGGCTCCATCATTGCAGGACCTACAGTATAGGTGATTGATTCTTTTTCAAGATTTGAAAGAATTGAACAAAAAGGACAAAAACTTTCACCTTCAAAGGCTTCGTTGATGGGTATGGTATATATTTTCTCTTTCATACGTCAGTTTTCTCCAATCATTTTGGCGTTTTAAAAAAGTCCAAGAGAACTTAGCACATATATCCACACAAAAAGTGTCAGAAGGCAAAGTGCAGATGTAAGCACAATAATCTGAGCGCAAAGTTTTTCATCTCCGCCCATTTGCTGAGACATTGCAAAGGATGAAACAGCCACAGGTGAACCAAAAACAACAAGCAGACACGCAAGAGCCTCACCGGAAAAGCCAAAATATACTGCAAGGGGCATCATCACAAGGGGGATTATGACAAGTCTGCCTAAAGATACAATTATATTTTCTTTGGCATAGCCTTTTATCAGTGAAAAATCAAAATCAAAACCAAGGCTTATTATGGCAAGAGGTGTTGCGGCAGATGCCATGTCATCTATTGGTTTTTCTATGACTTTGGGAAGTTTTATTCCAAATGCGAAAAATACCGTTCCGATTATACATCCTATGATGAGAGGATTTAAAACAATTCCTTTAAGCACTTTCAAAGGACTTGTTTTTTCGCTTTCATCTCTGAATCTTTCAAGTGCAATTACTGCAAGAACATTGAATACAGGTATCACATATGCAACCATAAGTGCCGCTGTTGCACCTGAATTTTCACCGCATATGTAATTCACAATTGGTATTCCTAAAATTGCAAAGTTTCCGCGGAAAAACCCTTGAAGGATAACTCCCCTTGACGAATTTTTGTCGGTAAGATGCATAACCGCAAAATAGCCCACGACAAATACTGCAAGAACTCCCACGGTTGTGAATACTATGAGTTTCCAGTCAAAAATGTTTCCGGTATTTGTATTGTAAATATTATCAAACAAAAGAACAGGCAAAAATATCTTGAACACGATTCGATTCAGGACATCCATGCTTTTTTTGTCCGCAAGTTTGAAACATTTGATAACATATCCTATGAGCATAAGTATAAATATGGGTACAATGGCTTCAAAAGACAACTTAAGACTATCCATTTTAGAACTCCTTTATTTTATAAGTTTTCTGTCCAGAAAACAGCATTTTCAACCCATTTTGCAATCGAGTCGTTCTTCCATTTTTTGTTGCCACATTCTGTTACTTCATTTCCAAGCGCAACACCGTGAGGTGCGTCGGGATAGATGTGGAGTTCAAAGGTCATTCCATTTTTTGCATATGCATTTGCCATTGAAAGTGCATTTCCCACATTTACCATTTGATCATTTGATGTGTGCATAATAAAACACGGAACACTTTTATCATCAACCCATTTTTCAACACTGACATAATCAAGAAGTTTTTCGTCAGGATTGTCGTCACACAAAAGATTTTGAAAACTTCCGAAATTACGGATTCTTTCATCTGCTGATATCACAGGATAACAAAGTATCATTCCTTTGGGTTTATTGTAACCAAATGGCATATCAATGCTTTCATATATTTCTTCCCTATGCCACATTGTTCCAAGGCACGCAGACAAATGTCCGCCTGCCGAAAATCCTGTAACAAAAATATTTTCAGGATCTATTCCATATTCTTCACTATTGTCTTTTATGTGTTTCATAGCCAGGGATGCTTCTATGAGTTGCGCAGGATATGGCCTTTTTCTGCCTGTTGTGTAATGAAGTACAAAGGTTGCAAACCCTTGTGCCAAAAATGCAAGAGCAATGGGCTCACCCTCTCTGTCATCACAAATACCTCCATATCCGCCTCCGGGAATTACCAGCATAGCTTTTTTTGTGCGTTTGAGCGAATCCGGAATAAATATTTCAAGAAAAATTTCAGGATCATCATCCCTTAGATGAATTATTTTGTTTATCATCCGTCTTTCTCCTTAATGTTTAAAATGAATCTATCCCCTATTTGAATATAATATATTAAAAACAGAATAAATTCAAGAGATACTTGTAATTTTTCTCATTTTGTATTAAAATATATTAAACGTGGTTGTGATTTTTATTCAGAAAGGAATGTAATACATTATGGAAAATAAAATTGCATGGGAAAACATTAAAGATAAAAAAATTGTATTCAGATTTTGCGATGAATATATCAAATACCTTAACGAATCAAAAACTGAAAGACTTTGCGTGAATTATACACGTCGTCTTGCAGAGAATGCCGGATTCAAGGATATTGACAGCATAAATAATCTCAAGCCGGGAATGAAAGTGTATAAGATTAACAGAGGAAAAAACATTGTTCTTGCTGTAGTCGGAAAAGACGATATTGAAAAAGGATTTAATCTTGTGGCAGCACACATTGACAGCCCAAGACTTGACCTTAAGCAGATTCCTCTTTATGAAGACTCAAATCTTGCTATGCTCAAAACCCATTACTACGGAGGAATCAAGAAATATCAGTGGTGTGCAATTCCCCTTTCGTTAATCGGTGTTGTGGTTCTGGAAGACGGAACAGTGATTGACGTTAACATCGGCGAAGCAGAATCAGATCCAATCTTCA
Organism: Oscillospiraceae bacterium; assembly: GCA_015069015.1. Classification (GTDB taxonomy): domain Bacteria; phylum Bacillota; class Clostridia; order UMGS1810; family UMGS1810; genus RGIG1828. Next base: position 28,306 of record SVJK01000014.1, on the reverse strand, counting down.
CAATTTCCGACCTTCTCCCACACCTTGCGTCAGACCAGATGGAAAAATCTCTTGCTAAAGCATTTACGGGTGAAGATTTAAATGTTGTGGCAGGCTCAATCCCTTCAGACTGCGAAAAAGATAAATACAAACAAACTGTTATTGATATATTAAAAGAAAAATATCAGATTGGCGAAGAAGACCTTATAAGCGCAGAGCTTGAACTTGTTCCAAACTTCAATGCAAGAAGTCTTGGATTCGACTCTTCAATGATAGCAGGCTATGGACAGGATGACAGAGTTTGCGCATTCACTGCATACAGAGCAATTGCAGAAGTTGATGTTCCCGAAAAAACAAGTATTTGCTTTTTGGCAGACAAGGAAGAAATCGGATCTGTCGGAAATACAGGTATGAAGTCAAAATTCTTTGAAAACTTTGTTGCTCTCCTTATTGCTAAACAAAAAGACCGGTACAACGATTATATGTTGAGATGTGCATTTTCAAATTCCATGTGTCTTTCTTCTGATGTTACATGTGCTATGGATCCCACATACAAAAGTGTTTCTGAACCTCTTAACAGTGCATACATCGGATGCGGTGTAGCATTTTCAAAATTTACCGGTGCAAGAGGAAAATCTTCAACATCTGATGCAAGTGCAGAGTTTGTTGCAAAGGTGAGAAAAATCCTGAATGATGCAAATGTCACATGGCAGATGACAGAACTCGGAAAAGTTGATCAGGGTGGCGGCGGAACAGTTGCACAGTATATTGCAAACCTTGATGTTGACACCATTGACTGCGGAGTTCCTCTCCTTTCAATGCATGCACCATATGAAATATCAAGTAAAGCAGATGTGTATATGGCATACAAGGCATATAAAGCTTTCTACGCAGCACAATAGCATAAAATGTAGACTTAATCCAATACATTATCAAATGTTTTCTATAACAAGAAAAGCGGATTTGCAGCACCACCTGTGGCGTGAGTGCAGAGCAATTTCGCTTTTTTTGCCGTGTGCATATTTATACAAAATAGAAACAATATTTCTATATAGTAAAAAGGGAATGTAAATTAATTTGCCGATTAATTTACATTCCCTTTATTTTGAAAATTTAATGCATATAATATGCAGATTTATATATTTCTTAACCTTTTATATATTCTTCTGGTTTTTTGGATTTATAATATCTCTCCAGTCCATATCTCCTCTGTCAAGACCTCTTACAAGAACTTCTGCAGTTGCTATGTTAGTTGCAATAGGAACATTGTGAATGTCACAAAGTTTCAAAAGAGATTCCACATCAGGCTCAAAAGACTGATTTGTGAGAGGGTCTCTGAAAAAGAGCACTAAATCTATTTCATTATAGGCAATTCTGGCACCAATTTGTTGGTCTCCGCCCTGAATACCTGATAAAAACTTATGAACTTCAAGTCCGGTTGCATCTATTATAAGACCGCCGGTTGTTCCTGTGGCCACAAGGTTATGTTTAGCAAAGATTCCCTTATATGCTATACAAAACTGAACCATAAGCTCTTTCTTCTTGTCATGTGCTATTAATGCGATATTCAAATTAAAAACCCTCCTCAATTATTTTTTCATAAAACGGTTTTTGTCAAATATGCGCTCGCCTATTCTCTGGTCATCGGGCGAAACATACTGTTTGCAAATTCTCTTTGCTATGTTCTCAAGCTCCCGTCCACCATAGGTGGCATATCCAACAATCGGATCACCGTCTGTCAAACTTTTTTTGATGTACTGATCTTCACGAATTATGCCAATAACGGGACATCCGATTTCATCAGAAATTTCTTCAGCGCTGACTGAATCTTCACTATCAGAAAATATCACCTTATTTATTATGCAGTATACTTCCTTGCAACTTTTGTCAATTCGATTCACACAAAATGCCGTGTTGGAAACCGAAATGAAATCTTCCTCAGCAACCGCCAGAACAATGTCAGCCATCTGCGTGCAAAGTTCAAATTCCCTACCGGTTGACGAAGGAGTATCTATGAAAATGTAATCATAGCTACCGGAAACATCCATTATCATTTCACGATATCTTTGTTCAAATTCAGCGGGGCAAGACAGTACCGAAGATAATAGGAAATCCGGTCTTATGCCATTTCCGCAAATCACAGCATCTTTGAAAGATACTTCCCCTTTTATAACATCAGACACATCATACAAACCGCTGTTTGTAAGTCCCAAAGGAATCAAATCATTCCTGACTCCGAAGCTACAGTCTGAAATAAGAACCTTATATCCGTATTTTTTCAAGCAACAGGCAACGTTAACAGAAACTGTCGTCTTCCCTGCTCCACCTTTTCCGGATATCACGGTTACAATCCTCGCCATAATATACTTCACTTCCATATTTTAACACATTAAATTGTTTTTGTCTATATCAATTCGAAAATTTTATCAAGTTTTCACGATATAAGCGTGTTATTTTTGATATAATTGTCATTTGTCTCTTTTGGTGTCAATTTAAAATATTCACTATAGATAGCTTTCGCAATAGGAGCTGTTACACTTCCAGAACCTGCACTTTCCACCACGATGGATATTGCAATCTGAGGATTATCATATGGGGCATATGTTACAAACACACCATTGGCACTTCCACCGTCTATCTGTGAAGAACCGGTTTTACTGCATGTTTCCACAGGAAAATCGCCAAAAATTGCTGAAGCAGTACCATCATAGCTTACAAGTCGCATACCTGTCGTTACTGCACGGTATGCTTCGTCACTCATTTCAATCTTGTTCTTCACTACCGAATTTGTCTCTTTTACGATTTTACCGGTATTTGAATCTCTTATGCACATTGTAAGATAAGGTTGCATAATCTTACCTCTATTGGCAATGGTCGATGTATAGTTGACCAGTTGTAACGGTGTGAACAGATTGTAGGACTGACCGATTGCCATCTGAAGTGTATCACCGGGATACCACACTTCATTAAAATTAAGATTTTTATATTCTTCGCTTGCAAGTACTCCCGCAACTTCACCATCAATTTCTATACCTGTTTTCTCTCCGAGATTCATTTTTTTGCCATATTCCACAAGTTTATTTACACCCAGTCTTTTTCCAACTTCATAGTAGAAATAGTTACAGGAGTTTTTAAGAGCATTAGAGGCGTCCATGGGACCATGAGTGGTCTGAGTTTCTGTGTATATCCAGCAATTAAATTTCTGGTCATAATACTCATAGACACCCTGATCTTCAATTACGGTATTTTCGTCAATGACACCTTCTTCAAATCCGGCTATTGTTGTGAGCATTTTAAATACAGATCCGGGAGGATATATTCCGCTTATGGCACGGTTGAGAATAGGATTTGATTTATCTTTGCTGAGCTCGGTATAATCATTTGAAAATGTATCGGGATTATAGGTGGGGTAACTTGCCATTGCAAGTATTTCCCCGGTATTGACATCCTGAACAACAACCGCTCCTCCGCCAACATCACTTCCCGCGTTGTCTGAATGCTTCCAACTGTTTGCTTTGATGGATTCTATTGTCTCCATAAGAGATTTTTCCGCAACCCTCTGAAGATCAATATCTATCGTAAGCATAGCATCGTTTCCGGGAATTGCAGCAACCGTAGTCACTTTTGACTCTTCGCCTACTATCCTTGAAATGCTGATACTTCCGTCTGTACCTCTGATGTCGGGTTCGAGTACTTTTTCAATACCGTCTTTCCCGATTACTGAGTTATAGCTATAGCCTTTATCTTTCAAGGCATCATATTCCTCACGGTATATCATACCTACTCTTCCGAGGATGTGTGCCGCCATATTTCCATATATGTAATCTCTGACAGGAGATGTACTTACGCCTATTCCATCATATATCTCCCTGTTTTCTTCAATTGCAGAAACGGATTTTATTGATGCATCAGTAGTAAATGTGAAAGGATTTGTATCTGAAAAATCTCTGACAATCATCTCATAGCGCACCGAAATAATGTCTCTGATATCCCTCTTACTGTAACGCTTGTCAACATTAAATTTTTCCATCAGCACATCAATACATTCTTCAGCATTGAGATTGTCAGAAATCGACAGGGCAAACTTGGTATTTCTCACCTTTGTATCAAGCTCGTCCCCTTTGTAGTCACGATATGAAAACACATATCCGTTGCCATCAAATGCAACCGGAAATGTGTCAATATATTCATCTTCGTTTGCTCTTAAAAGCGTTACCGTATTTACAATTAAATCATTCAGTTCATCATCAGAAAGACTTTTCTTTATGAATGAAACCGAAAAGCCAAGACGGTTTGACACAATGGGTCGCCCGTATCTGTCCAGTATTTTACCTCTTGGAGCAGGTATTCTTTCTGTTGTTGAAAGATAGGACTCTGATTTTGCAAGATACACTTTTGAATCAACTATCTGGAGCTTAAACAATCTGACAAACAAAACAAAAAAAAGTATTATGGCTATTAATGATAAAATGAAATATTTATCTTTGAGTTTATAAATCATTCATATCCCTCTTATATACTCATTTTTTAAATAATTAACCCACCACATAATCGGAACTGATAAAACAGAATTGTATACTGCTTCAGGGAAAATATATCTGAAAAAAATTAAAGGGGTTTGGGTTCCCGAATACAACAAGTTCATAATGAAAAACCTTGAAGATTCAAATATCAAGCCTGAAATAAATACAATTATAAGTCCAACAAATTTATTGTCATAATAAAACTTCTTTGACACAACATTTGCCCCAAGAGCAACATACATCATGACAATTGCGCCCAATCCCAAAATGCCGTTGTCTGAAAAATCAATCATAATGCCGCATACACATCCGACTAAAGATGCAACAAAAGCTGTTGTATCCAGGCTGTAGGCTATTACAAATATTAGTATCAGATTTGGTACTATGCCAAATATATCTATCAACTCACCCAATGATGTCTGGAAAACAAACATCACAAATGCAGTGAGTATAATCAGTGTTTTTTTCAAGTTTTCATTCCGCCTTTCACAGTCAGTTGATTATTACAAAAACCTCACCGACTGAAGAAAAATCAACTGCAGGTTCAACAGTTGCATCAAGAGATAGCCCATTTGTATTTGAACTGATATCATTGATTTTCCCTATTATTATTCCTTCAGGAAAAACTCCTCCCTCTCCGGATGTGGTGAGAATGTCTCCGGCAGAAATCTTTGACTGAGTTGTAACATAGCTCATAGCGCAAAAGCCCTTTGAATAAAGATCTGCATCCCCTTTTACAACACAGTATTCATCGATTCTGTCAACTTTTGCCCCGACAGAAGATGTAACATCAATTATCGTTACAACTTTTGACCAGTCCCTTCCCACACTGCTTACATATCCCACAAGGCCCGACTCTGTTATAACAGCATCATTTTTCTTTATACCGTCCGACAAACCTTTGTCAAGTTTCAAAACTGAAGTCCAGTTTTGTGTATCTGTTCCAATGACTGATGCCGCCTTCAATTCAAACTCTTTTGAAGATTCCCTGAGTTCGAGCATTGATCTGAGTTTTGCGTTTTCCTTTGCCAGATCATCATAGTCCGATGCTTTCTTATTTGCCGCTATCAATTCTTTCTTCAGTCTGGTATTTTCTGCTTCAAAGGTCTCGGCATCCTTTCCGTATCGGAAACAATTCACAAAATATGTTCCAACAGACTGAAACGGTTTCAATACGACACCAACAGTATCACTGACGATTCCGGCATTTGGTTTTCCTGCCGCCGAAAACATCATCACAATGACGAAAATTATTGTGGCAAGAATAAGAAATATTTTATTTTTATGATCTCTGAAAAAATTCATATTTATCTCCCGTTTATCTACATATGAAAACGTATGCCTTTATACTATTACATCAAATTCCTTTTTCAAAAGCTGATACAGTTTTGAAATCGGAAGTCCTACAACGTTATAAAAATCTCCGTCAATCTTCTCGACAAAAACTCCTGCATATTCCTGAATCCCATATGCTCCGGCTTTGTCATAGGGTGAAAATTTGTTAATATAGTTGGTAATTTCTTCATCGGTCATTTCTGAAAAACATACTTTCGTTTCACAAAAATCAGAAACTGTTTTTAAATCATCAGTACACGTAACGGAAATTCCTGAAACGACTTTATGAGATGAGCCTGAAAATGATGAGAGCATCCTGAATGCATCGTCAAAATCTTTCGGCTTCCCTATTATTTCATCTTCGGACACAACAACCGTGTCTGCACCTATTACAAGCGTTCCTTTTGGCAAGGATGATGCAACGTGTGTGGATTTTAGCATTGCAAGTTCCTGAACATAAATATGGGGTGGAAGGTCTTTTGGTATCGAAGACTCATCAACACTGCTTACAACCACATCAAATTCAAGACCGATTTCTTTTAAAAGTGCGCTCCTGCGCGGTGATTTTGAAGCAAGTACGAAATTCATAATATTATCCTCTTAAAATGAACCGGTAGAACCAAATCCACCGTCACCTCTTTCGGTTTTTTCAAGTTCTTCACACACAGTGAAATTTGCTTTGGCAACTTCCATTATTACCATCTGGGCAATTCTTTCACCATTTGTTATTGTATATTCTTCGTTACTGAGATTCACCAGAGCGACTTTTATCTCACCTGTGTAATCACTGTCAACGACTCCCACGCAATTTGCCAATGTTATGCCATGCTTTGATGCAAGACCTGAGCGTGCGAAAAGGAACGCACCGTATTTCGGACCCGGAAGTGAAATGGCAATTCCGGTGGGGATAAGAGCGCGTTCTAATGGTTTTAAAGTTACATCATTTTCAAGACATGCCTTCATATCCATTCCTGCAGAACCGTCTGTTGCATAGAAAGGAATTTGTTTTTCCTTATTATTTTCAAGAAATTTTATGTTTATGTTTGCTGTTTCCATTATTATACCTTCCTTACTTTATGGGATTATAATAGTGTCCCCTTGTAAATGCCTCTTTAGATTTTTGTGAGGACTCATACATCTTCATTACCCAATACATTTCATCGTCTGTTTCTGTTGTAAAGTCGAATCTGTACATATCCACACCGCAAGAAGATAATTCATGCATCCTGTCGGACATTACTATCGGAACTGAATTGTAAACTACATTTGTGCAACTTTCTTTTGATGCGATTACCGGGAAATGTGCATTCTTTCTGTCTTTAAGATAGTATATCTCTCCCTTTTTGCATCCGCATTTTCCCTTGGATGATTTAATCAGACAGTTTCTCACCGTCATTAGGGAAATCCTTCCATAAACTACAATTTCTGTTTTAATGGATTTTCCGATTTCCTTTATCTGCGAAATTGTGAGTTCAGGAGACAAAGTTACGCTTTTTACTCCCCATTTCATGAGTTCCCGGATTGAAAGAGAATTGAATGCATTGAGACGATAATCTGCATGAATATGCGAAAAATTATCCTTATTTAAAAGGTGACCAAGATTGGTTATACAAACGCTGTCTGTTTTAATGAAAGAATAATCGTTTTTTTGATTCTTATGATTTATAGGCGGAAGTTTTACTGAATACACGTCTTTATCTGAATCGTACAAATCAGGATTTTCAAGATATACTTCAAGAGGAATATATATTTTCTCAAAACCGATATCATAGGCAGTCTGTGCTTGTTTTCCGGTCAAAACAGATGCTGTAAACACGGGAGAGATAATTTCTTTTCTTTTGGGAACTATAAGAGAAAAATTCTGCCCGTCATAAGTTCTGCCTTTTGAAGAAATGTCTCTTTCAATTTCTTCTGTCACTCTTCGCCTCATAGAGTTTATTTCTTTTATTGAAATATATATATTTTCATCCGAATCAACCCTCAAATCCGAAAATGCAAACACTGTCGAACCAAGTTTTGAAAGTTGATCTGAAATTCTTTCTTTGCTAACAGGAGCATTTACCGCTTCAGTTACGATTTCATCACTTTTACACGTATAAATTTTTTCATTATATACACATTCAAAAACGGCATTTTCTCCAAGAAAAGCTGTGAACTTTGCATCAAGAAAAATTTTGAATTCACTCTGTGCGAAAGTGAGTGCCCGATTTGTTACATCTTCTGTTACAGATGAGTATATATTATCGTGATTTGACGAATAACTGAGCATATCTCTTCCATAATCAGCATTATAATACCCTTTTGTGAATCCCTGTCTTGAAAAAATATTTTCAAGAAGTGCTTTATCTTCTCTGAGAACCTCTCTGCCATCTGAATACTTTTTGTATATTCCGCAAACTGCACTTACATAGGCTTCACTTTTCATTCTGCCCTCAATTTTCAAAGAGGTTACACCTGCTTTTTTCAGGCTTTCAATATGATCAACAAGGCACAGATCCCTCAGACTCAAAAGATATTTATCCTTTTCAGAAACATGATTTTCGTTTTCATCCAAAAGAGTATACGAAAGACGGCAAGGTTGTGCACATTGTCCGCGATTTCCGCTTCTTCCGCCAAGAAAACTTGAAAAAAGACATTGTCCTGAATAACTCATGCAAAGGGCACCGTGAACAAACACTTCAAGTTCTATTTCTGAATTGTCTGCTATATATTTTATTTCTTCAAAAGAAAGTTCTCTCGAAAGCACCACTCTGTCAAATCCCATTTTTTGTGCCTGCAAGACACCGTCAAGATTGTGTACAGTCATCTGAGTGCTTGCGTGAAGTCGAAAAAGCGGAAAATGGGTCCGTATCATATTTACAATGCCCAAATCCTGAACAATCACTCCATCAACACCGGATGTGTAACAGAATCTCAGAAATTCAAAAACTTGTCCAAGTTCAGAATCATCAGCAAGAGTGTTTACGGTAACATACAGTTTAACACCTCTCAAAGAGGCGTATTTTACTGCCTGTACAATTTCTTCATTTGAGAGATTTGCAGCATTGGCTCTTGCTCCAAAACGTGTACCGCCAAAATATACTGCATCAGCACCGGAATCAATGGCTGATGTCAATGATTTGAAACTTCCTCCCGGAGCAAGAATTTCTATTTTTTTATTCATTATCTCGTGCCATTCTTTCTGAATTCCTCTTTAAGGAATCTGTTTTCTTCTTCCAGTGCTTTTATTTCTGATTTAAGAGCACTTAGTTCATCCCGTGTCTTTTTCAGTTCTGCAACGGAGAGATCGTTCATATATTTTGCTTTATAGTATGCATCACACATATTTATCGCAGTAAGCACTGCAACTTTATGGGGTTTGAGAATAGGATTCTGGGAAATCTCTTTCATTTTCTTATCAACAGCGAAGCAAATCTTATTGATATATTCTTCGCTTTCTGTTCCGACTATGGTATATTCATTTCCCATTATTCTCACATTGACTTTTGTTTTTTTATCCATGGTAATCCTCTTTTCTTCGTATTTTACCAAGTATATATACAAGACCATCTTATATTATACTATAAAATTGTCGTCTTGAAAAGGGTTAATTTTAAAATTCATCAGGATACTTTGTTTGTCTTCCAGCATCGCTACGGTATTTTGAAGGACTGATTCCCATCACCCGCTTAAAAAAAGTGCTGAAATAGTTCTGATCTCCAAACCCGAGTATGAGTGCAGTTTCTTTTACAGACTTTCCGTTTATAAGATATCCGCAGGCAAGTCTTGCACGCAAGCGGTTATAATACTGTATCACTCCGCAACCTGAATATTTCATAAATATTTTTTTAAGATATGCTCCGCTTATGGAACATTCTCTTGCAATATCTTCTATGCAAAGACCTGCTCCCGGGTTTTCTTCCATATATTTTACAGCAGAAGAATAAATTTCTGCACTTTTGACACTATTTGAAACACTCGGGGATTGTTTGCCCATCAGTTCAATGATGAAGAGTTCAAAAACTGCAATAAAGTGTCCTGCATCATATTCGCATCCGTCTTTTATGTCAGATATAAATACGTCGTTTTTTTTGAAACATTCCTCTGCTTTCCTGTAAAGACTATCAATGGTTTTAAGTTGTTGAGAATCAACATTCATTATTCTTGATTGTACTTTTGGAAATAAGGATGCCGAGAATGAAATGACAATTACTGTTGGATTTGTGTCAAATTCTGACCATATTCTGTGAAACTCGTTTGGTTCATGTATTACCGCCTGACCTCTCTCAAGAACATAGACATCACTACCGGCTGTTATTCCGACAGTACCGTCACATACAAAAACCATTTCCCAGAAATCATGGCTTTCTCCGACAAAAGAATAATTGTTTTTAAATGAGGTTTTAAAGAAAGTGTAAAGTTTATCAACACACACATTTTTGGGTATATCACAACCTACAAACATAATATCACCTGTATCCGAATTGAAAGATTTTGTATCTTTTTTTATATATACATACGCTACCTAATATACTATAATAATATTATATAATTTTGGATATGTCAACATATAAGCACACGGAAGTATAAAGCCGTGTGCTTATATGCGGAATACCATTTATAAAACAGGAGATGTTTAAATATGGATACGACACTTTTGGTTATGGCTGCCGGAATGGGTTCAAGATTTGGCGGATTAAAGCAAATTGCACCCATGGGAAAAAATGGCGAAATTATTCTTGATTTTTCCGTATATGATGCAATAAAAGCAGGATTTAACAAAGCTGTTTTCATCATTAAAAAGGAAATTGAACATGATTTCAGAGAAGCTGCAGGAAAAAGAATAGAAAAAATGATTGACACAGAATATGTTTTTCAGCAAATTGATTCAATGCTTCCGGAAGGTTTTGTGATTCCTGACGGGCGTGTCAAGCCCTGGGGTACAGGCCATGCAGTTTTATGCGCAAAGGACAAAGTAAAATCACCTTTTGCAGCAATTAACGCTGATGATTTTTATGGAAGAAAATCATTTGAACTCATTCACAATGCTCTTGTTTCAGGAAGTGAAATCTGCATGGCAGGTTTCAGACTCGGAAACACTCTTACCGACAACGGTACAGTTTCAAGAGGAATTTGTGAACTTGACGGAAACGTTTTAAAATCTGTAACTGAACATACTGCTCTTGACAAAAACTGCGGAATACCTATGGATACAGTTGTTTCTATGAATATGTGGGGATTCAAACCTGAAATATTCAATGAACTTGAAAAGCGTTTTTCAGATTTTCTGAAAAATCTTTCAAATCCTCAGAAAGAAGAGTTTTTCCTGCCATTTGTTGTGGATGATCTTATTCAGAAACAAGGTCAGAGGGTTGATGCATATATTTCTGATGACAAATGGTATGGCGTTACATATAAAGAAGACACTCCCACTGTGAGAGAAGCATTATTAAAACTTATGGAAGAAGGTTATTACGATGGCATCTGATAGTTTATCTTTTGCGGAAGTTATGAGTGCTTTCGCTATTGAATTTGAAGTTGATCCTTACGGCGACGGACATATTAATGATACATACATTGCAGATTCCACACCCAAGTACATTCTCCAGAGAATCAACACATCAATTTTCAAAAATCCCGATGAACTTATGCACAATATTTCGTCGGTTACAAAACATCTGAGAAACGCAATAATAAAAAAAGGCGGAAACCCTGACAGAGAAACCCTTAACATTATAAAAACTACTGACGGAAAACTTTATTACAGGTCTTCTGATGGTAAATGCTATAGAATGTATAAATTTGTTGACAATACCCTTTCTCTGAATCTGCCTGAGAATCCGGAGCAGTTTGAAGAATCTGCAAGAGCATTCGGACAGTTTCAGAATATGCTTTCAGATTTTGATGCATCAACTCTTTATGAGACAATTCCCGATTTTCATCACACACCAAAAAGAACTCAGAATCTCATTAATGCATATGAAAAAGACACTGCAGGAAGAAAAAATGAAGTAAAAGACATATATGACGGATATATGAAATATGCCGAGATTTGCAATTCTATTCAGGATTGTCTCGATTCCGGTGAAATCCCTTACAGAGTAACTCACAACGACACAAAACTCAACAATGTTCTTTTTGATAAAGACACAGAAAAATGTCTTTGTGTTATTGACCTTGACACAGTTATGCCCGGTTCTCTTCTTTGCGATTTCGGTGATTCTCTCCGTTTTGGTGCATCTACTGCAGTTGAAGATGAAGCAGACCTTGATAAAGTCTGGTTCAGTCTTGAATATTTTGAAAGTTATACAAAAGGATTTATCGGAGAACTCAAAGACACAATCACAAAAAAAGAAATTGAACTTTTGCCCCTCAGCGCTCTGGTTCTCACATATGAATGCGGAATAAGATTCCTCACCGACTATCTTGACGGAGATACTTACTTCAAAATTCACTATCCTGATCAGAACCTTGTGAGAGCAAAGAACCATCTCAAACTTTGTCAGGACATTTTCTCAAAACTTGACGAGATGAAAAAAATTGTTGAAAAATATATTTAATTCATTTTTTAACAACAAATGACAGTATATAAAAATTAACCTTCGGGAAAGATTTTATTGTATTAACAATAATTTCTCTCGGAGGTTTTTTTATGATTAACAAAGTTGAAATATGCGGAGTAAACACATCCAAACTTCCGGTACTCACCAACGACGAAAAACTTGCTTTGTTTGAAAGAATAAAAAAAGGTGACAAAAGTGCAAGAGATGAGTTTATAAACGGTAATTTAAGGCTTGTTCTTTCAGTTATACAAAAGTTTTCATCAAGAGGAGAAAATGCTGATGATCTTTTTCAGGTGGGTTGTATTGGCCTTATGAAATCCGTGGATAATTTCGACCTTTCCCAAAATGTAAAATTTTCCACATATGCCGTTCCTATGATTATCGGAGAGATAAGAAGATATCTGAGAGATAACAATTCCATAAGGGTCAGCAGGTCTTTGAGGGACACAGCATATAAAGCATTAGGAGCAAAAGAAAGGCTTATGGCAAAAAATGAAACAGAGCCCACCATTGACGAAATAGCAAAAGAACTTGGCATGGAAAAGGAAGATATTGTTTTTGCATTAGATGCAATTCAGGAGCCGGTTTCATTGTTTGAACCTGTATACAACGACGGAGCAGACGCAATCTTTGTTATGGACCAGTTGAGCGATGAAAAAAGCCTCGATGAAAACTGGCTTGAAGAGATATCATTACGAGAAGCAATGAAAAAACTCGGCGACAGGGAAAAACACATTATTAATCTGAGATTTTTCAAGGGAAGAACTCAAATAGAAGTGGCAAAAGAACTTGGCATAAGCCAGGCACAGGTTTCCAGACTTGAAAAAAGTGCTATTGGACATATGAAAAAGAATATGTAATACATGAATCATACGTGAAATTTTATTCATTATTTTCACTTTGTTTGTTGACTATCATATCGTTTCGTGATATAATGAGCTGTACGATTTTAGGTAACATTCAAATTACGGAGGTTATATATTATGGGCGGTTTTTTTGGTGTTGTTTGCAAACATGATGCAGTATCGGATGTGTTTTTTGGTACTGACTATCATTCACATCTAGGTACAAGACGTGCCGGCATGGCTGCGTATAACGAAAAAATCGGTCTGCAAAGGGAAATTCACAGTATTGAAAACTCCCCTTTCAGAACAAAATTTGATGATGTGTGCCAAGCAATGAGCGGTCACAGTGCCATAGGTTGCATCAGTGATTTTGATCCCCAGCCTCTTATGATAAAGTCGAGCCTTGGAACATATGCAATTTGTGTTATCGGAAAAATCAATAATTATGATGAACTCATTGATCAATACCTTTCATTCACACACGGTCATTTCAGTACAATGACCGGCGGACAAATCAACTGTACCGAAATTATAGCAGCGCTGATGAGTCAAAAAGGAACATTTGAAGAAGGTATCAAATTTGCTCAGGACTCCATTGACGGAACAGCATCAATTCTCATACTCAAAAACGATGGAAGCATTATTGCTGCAAGAGACAGGCTCGGAAGACTTCCTGTGCTGATTGGTCAGTGTGAAGATGGATATTGCGTGACATTTGAATCATTTGCTGCTCATAAACTCGGATATGAACAAATAAAAGAGCTTGGTCCCGGTGAAATTGTTCACATTACAGCAGACAAGATAACTCAACTTTCTCCTCCCGGAAAAGATATGAAAATATGTGCCTTTTTATGGTCATACTATGGCTACCCCACGTCCACATATGAAGGGGTTAATGTTGAGGTTATGAGAAACAAAAACGGTGAGATAATGGCAAGAAACGATGCTGAACTCGGCAATGCTGTAGGTGTTGATCACATTGGCGGAGTTCCGGATTCGGGAACCGCTCATGCCATTGGTTACTCAAATCAAAGTAAATTGCCTTTTTCACGTCCATTTATAAAATATACACCCACTTGGGCAAGAAGTTTTACACCATCTCATCAGAATGAACGCAATAAAATTGCAAAAATGAAGCAAATTGCAGTTCACGACCTTATAGCAGACAAAAATCTTTTATTTATAGACGACTCAATCGTAAGAGGAACTCAACTTAAGGAGACAGTTGATTTTCTCTATGACAATGGCGCCGCATCGGTTCATATGCGTTCAGCATGTCCTCCGATTATGTATAACTGTAAGTTCCTTAATTTCTCAAGAAGCAATAATGAAATGGAACTCATTACAAGAAAGATCATAATGGAAATCGAGGGTGAAGAAGGTTTTAAACATCTTGATGAGTACAGTGATACAAAAACAGAAAGAGGAAAAAAATTAAGAGAAGCAATATGTGAAAAACTCCATTTCAAATCACTCGAGTTTCAGACTGTCGAAGGCATTGTTGAGGCAATAGGCATTGACAAATGCAAACTGTGTACATATTGTTGGAGCGGAGAAGAGTAATTTAAAGGCAGGGATTAATTGTTATGTCTTTGAATTTGAATACTGTATATTCTCATTTTTTGCCCATTGAGAGTATTATACCTGATAAAAAAGAGATTATGAGGTATATGGGACAAAAAGGTGAAGCATCACCGGAAATTATCACACTTATTGAAACAAACATTAAAAACACCCTTTCAAAGGCTTCGCCTAAGGGTGCTTTTGTTATACAGAATTTAAATTTTGATAAAGGTAAAATTAAAATTGGCGAAAGTATTTTCGAATCTGAAAATCTCTCAAAAAATCTTTTGGGTTGTGACAAGGCTATCGTGTTTACGCTCACTCTCGGTGCAGATGCTGACAGGGCAATTCAATCAGGAAAGGCGTCATCCCCTCTTGAATCTCTTATTATTTCCGCAATCTTCACTGATGTTATCGAGAAATATGCTGATATTTTCACAGGAGAACTCCAAAGAGAATTTTTAAAATCAAACGAATATTTAAAGCCAAGGTTCAGCCCCGGTTATGGAGATTTCAAGTTGGAAAATCAACCAATGTTCATAAAGGCTACAGATTCTACGAAAAGGTGCGGTGTGTCCCTGACAGACTCATTGATGCTGACACCGTCGAAATCCATAACAGGTGTAATAGGAATTTCAAAATCAAAAAGATGTAACAAAAATGAAAAATGCGAAAACTGTGAAAAAACTGACTGCAGTTTCAGAAAAAATAAAGAGGTGGCTTCCAATGATTAATATACTTGATGTTTTAGGAAAAGAAATGCTCTTTTTTGACGGAGGCATGGGGACTCTTATCCAAAAAAGCGGTCTTGATACTTCTGTACTTCCGGAAAGATGGAACGTGAAAAGGCCGGATGTTATACAACAAATTCATCTTGATTATCTGATGAGCGGAACAAATATTCTGACAGCAAATACATTTGGTGCGAATGTTTTAAAGTATTCCGAAGATGAACTTGAAGAAATCATAAAATCCGCTGTTTTTAATGCAAAAAAAGCAATAGAAATGTGCAATCAGGATAAACTGCATTTTGTTGCATTAGACATTGGCCCTCTTGGAAAACTATTAAAACCTCTTGGAACTTTTGATTTTGAAGATGCAGTATCGGTTTTTGCAAAAACAGTGGTTCTCGGTCAAAAATATGGTGCAGATTTAATTCTGATTGAGACAATGAACGACCTTTATGAGACAAAGGCGGCAGTTCTTGCAGCAAAAGAAAATTCTACTCTTCCGGTCTTTGTTACAAATGCATATGATAAAAATGGAAAACTTATGACCGGTGCAACACCTGAGGCAGTTTGTGCAACACTTGAGGGATTGAAAGTTGATGCAATCGGAATGAATTGTTCTTTCGGTCCTCAGGATATGATACCAATCCTTGAAAAACTGATTAAGGTTTCTTCAACACCAATTATCGTAAACCCAAATGCAGGACTCCCTGTATTCAAAGACGGAAAAACAAGTTATGACATAGACAAAACCCAATTTGGCGAATATATGGAAAGAATCGCCAATTCAGGGGCATCAGTTGTGGGTGGATGTTGCGGTACAACCCCTGAATACATAAAAGAGATTACAAAAAGACTTACAGGTTTTGTTCCAAAGCCTGTAACAAAAAAGAATTTGTCTGTGATTTCGTCATATACGCATACAGTGAATTTTGGCAAACAATGTGTGATTATCGGAGAAAGAATCAATCCGACAGGAAAGAAAGTGTTTAAAGAAGCCCTCAGAAACAATGATATAGATTATATTCTCAAAGTAGGTCTCGGTCAAGAGGAGGAAGGCGCTCATGTTCTTGATGTTAACGTCGGACTTCCTGAAATTGATGAAGCGGATATGCTTTCAAAGGTGGTTTTTTCTCTCCAGTCCGTAACAGATCTTCCTTTGCAGATTGACACATCAGACGCCGTGGCAATGGAAAGAGCAATGCGTCTTTACAACGGAAAACCAATGGTCAATTCCGTGAACGGAAAAAAAGAATGCATGGAGGCCATTTTCCCTCTGATAAAAAAATATGGAGGTCTTGTTGTAGCTCTTACACTTGATGAATCAGGAATCCCTGACAATCCGGAAGGCAGATGCGAAATTGCCCGAAAGATTGTAGAAACCGCCAAAGAATATGGTATAGAAAGCAAAGATATTATTGTTGATCCCCTTGCAATGACAATAAGCACAGACCATAATGCTGCAAAGGTTACATTGGATTCCCTTGAAAGAATAACAAAAATGGGTATCAATACAAGTCTTGGAGTATCAAATATCTCCTTTGGACTTCCTGCACGAGAGATTATTAATTCGACATTTTTTGCTATGGCTCTTACAAAAGGACTTTCAGGCGCTATCATAAATCCTCACTCAGCAGAAATGATGAAAGTTTACAAGTCATACTGTGCCCTTTCCGGTTTTGATGAAAACTATAGCGAATATATTGATTTTTCAAAAAGAATTACCGTTTCTTCATCACTTGATAAAAATGCCAACAGCATTCAGACAGGAAATGAAGAAGGGCTAAAAGGTGCCATCATAAAAGGTTTGAAAGAAAGTGCATACAATCTTTCAAAGGAAGTTTTAAAAACAATGAGTCCCCTTGATGTTATTAACACACAAATCGTCCCCGCCCTTGATGCCGTCGGGAAAGGATTTGAGGAAAAAACTGTTTTTCTTCCTCAACTTCTCATAAGTGCGGAAAGCGCAAAATCAGCATTTGATGCTATAAAAGAAAAAATGTCAGAACTTGGGAACACACAAACAAAAAAGTGCCCTGTTGTCATTGCAACTGTCAAAGGCGATATTCATGATATTGGAAAAAACATTGTCAAAGCACTTTTGGAAAACTACGGCTTTGATGTTTCTGACCTTGGAAAAGATGTTGAGCCCATGGATATTATTGAAGAAGCAAAAAAGAAAAAGGCTCTAATAATAGGACTCAGTGCACTTATGACAACAACAGTTCCGGCAATGGAAGAAACTGTTAAACTTGCAAAAAAGCTTCTCCCGGGCGTTAAAATCATGGTTGGCGGTGCAGTTTTAACAAAAGAATATGCTGACCGTATGGGAGCAGATATGTATTGCAAAGATGCAATGGAAGCGGTAAGATATGCCGAGGATATAAACTCCCAAATATGATGTATTAACACAAAACAATAAAAGCATCATCGTCGCACCGCCGGCGACGGGGTACGGACCAATACCGATTTTCTTAAGCCATATGCATTTTTGAAAAGCAAATTTTGTTTTCAAAAAGATTTGCACGGCAATATAATAAGTTTTTTACTGCATAGAAACGAAGTTCCTTATACAGTAAAAAAGCAGGCTGAGCCTGCACCCAAGTCGCGAGCGTAATTTGATATACATCTTATCTCGCGAACTAAATTCTGCGTAATTTCCTATACAGTAAAAAATCCTCCCCTTACGGGAAGATTTTACATCAGCACTGTATTATTTTTTCAAATAATGCAGGATATAATTTTCACGAGGTGATTTTATGAGCAAAGAAAAATTTATTGAAATATACAACCGCTACATTAAAAGAGAAGGAGCAGACAAACTTCTTGCCTATCTTTCAGACAACAGTGACTTTTTTACTGCTCCCGCAAGTGCGAGATTTCATTCCAGCTATGCAGGTGGTCTTTGTCAGCACAGCCTTAACGTATATGAATGTTTGAAGGATTATATGGAAAGAGAAAGGGTGAAAGAGACCTACGGTCTCGCCGCATCTGATGAATCGATTGCTATTGTTGCCCTTCTTCATGACCTCTGTAAAATCAACATATACAAACCGTCAACAAGAAACGTGAAAGATCCGTCTGGAGTGTGGCGTCAGGTGCCTACATATTCATATGATGACAAACTCCCGTATGGTCACGGTGAAAAATCCGTATATATCATATCAGGGTATATGCGTCTTACGAGAGAAGAAGCCTTTGCCATAAGATATCATATGGGTTTTTCGGGAACAGAAGATAAAAACAATGTAGGAAATGCTTTTGAAATGTTCCCTCTTGCATTTGCTCTTTCAACTGCGGATATGGAAGCTACATATTTTCTTGAACCGTCAGATGATCAATAATGACGACTCATAGGTGTAGTTTTGAGTTTCAAATTCATCATCCATCAAATTTTCTAATTTTAAGGGACTCTCTATGAGTTCCTTTTTTTGTTTATGATTTAGCTTTTTGAGTCGCCATTCAAGTTTTGAAGCATCAGACCGTGATTCGCAACTCCACACCGCCTCTATTGATTTTGCTTTTCTTGAACGTGTATATTTCGCAGAAAGCGATTTCCCGGAAAAATGCTCCGAAAAACGTCTTTTTACATCAGTGGTAATTCCGGAATACAGAGATTCATCTTCGCATTTTAAAATATAAATATAATACATATGACCACTCCAACGGCTAAAGAGGATGTAAATTAACTC
Source organism: Oscillospiraceae bacterium (assembly GCA_015069015.1). GTDB lineage: Bacteria > Bacillota > Clostridia > UMGS1810 > UMGS1810 > RGIG1828. Next base: position 9,099 of record SVJK01000014.1, on the reverse strand, counting down.
GTGAGAATTAATTTACATCCTCTTTAATATTACATATTTATTCTTTTTGACCTATAAGATTAAGAAAGGCTTTTGTTCTTTCATTCTTTGGATGATTTATAACTTCATCAGGTGTTCCTTCTTCGGCAATTACACCATTATCCATAAAAATTATGCGGTCTGACACATTTTTAGCAAAACCAATTTCATGAGTTACAATTACCATTGTGATGTGTTCTTTTGCAAGACTTTTTATAACTTTAAGAATTTCACCTGTAAGTTCAGGATCGAGAGCAGACGTTGGTTCATCAAAGAAAAGAATCTTTGGTTTTAGTGCAAGTGCCCTTGCAATGGAAACCCTCTGTTGCTGTCCTCCTGAAAGTTGGCACGGATAGCTTTCGAGTTTATCTGAAAGCCCTACCCTTTCAAGAATTTTTTTTGCATCTTCAATTATCTGCTCCGTTATATGCTTTTTATTAGTTTTCCAATCAGGTCTTTCCTTTGCCAGAAGTTTTGGGGCAAGTGTTACGTTTTCCAAAACATTGTATTGAGGAAAAAGGTTAAAAGACTGGAAAACCATTCCGAAATTGAGTTGGGCTTTTCTGATCTGTAATGTGGTCATTTTTGCCTTATCTGACGCATCAAAAACCACATTTCCATCAACAAGAATCTTTCCTTCATCTGCTTTTTCAAGGAAATTTATACATCTTAGAAGTGTGGTTTTACCGCTTCCCGATGAACCGAGGATAGAAAGAACTTCTCCTTCTTCCATTGAAAATCCCACACCTTCCAAAACTCTTGTCTTACCAAAATGTTTATGTATATCATGTACTTCAAGTATTTTCATAGATTGCACCTCATCCCCTGTAGTAATTGAATCTCTTTTCAACATAGTTCAACAGCAATGTCAATGCACCTACAAAAATCAGAAAATATAGTCCAGTTGCAAACAAAGGACTTATCAAACCTTGTTTTGTAAATCGCTCCGCACTCATTATTATTTCAGCAACACCTATTACATTTGCAAGAGAGGTATCTTTGACAAGTGTGATTATTTCATTCCCCATTGGTGGAACGATTCTCTTTATCACTTGAAAAAGTATAACCTTGAAGAAAACCTGAACCTTTGTCATTCCAAGCACCTGACCTGCTTCATATTGGCCAATTGAAATGCTCTCTATTCCACCTCTGTATATTTCCGAAAAATATGCGGCATAGTTTATTACAAATGCAATCGCAGCAGCAACAAATCTGTCCCTCATAGGCGTATTAAAAAACAATCCCGGTGCGTAAAACACAACTATTAACTGCAACATCAAAGGTGTTCCTCTGATTATCCACACAAAGGTTTTCATAAACCATCTGATTGGTGTAATCTTTGTCATTGTCCCAAGTGTGATAAGCAATCCGAGAGGCAATGCAATTATTAATGTTAAAATAAATAATTTTGTATTATATGCAAACCCCTCAAACAGAGAGGATACAATAGTTTCAATGGTTGACATAAAAAATCATCTTCCTAAAAAGTATTTATCAGCCTTTTGCTACCATAACCTGTTTATTATTCATATAAGGTACTGTTATGCTCATATTTTCTTTTCTCTCGGGGGTAATTGTCATACCGTTCCAGATACAGTCGATTGTTTTTGAGTTGAGTTCAATTTCTTTTGTATCCCAATTGATTTCAACAAATTTTGCTTCAACTCCGAGTTTTTCACAAACAGCTTTTGCAAATTCGGTTTCGAATCCTATGAGCTCTCCATCTTTTTCATAGTTCATAGGAGCAAAATATGTGATACCAATAATGAGTTCGCCTTTTTCCTTTACATATTCAAGGTCACTTTCTGCTGATACTTCCACATCATCATGCATAGGATCTTTAATCAAGAGCTCATCAAGTTTGTATTCTTTACCAATTTTATCCATTGTTCCGTCAGCCATAAGTTCTGCAATGATTTTGTTCACTTCAGGTGTGATGTCACTGCCTTTTCTGAAAGCAACACCATATTCTTCGGGGTTAAAATCTTTTCCTTCAACTACAACAAGGTCTTCAAATTCTGTACCTTCGCCGATGGATCCGATTGATGTTACATAGTCAACAATAGCAACATCTGCTGTTCCTGCTTTTACTTCCATAAGAGCTTTTGCCATGGAATCTACTGCTGTGAATTTCGCATTTTTGAAGTATTCATTTCCTGTTGCAAGTTCTTCACCTGCAGAACCTGCTTCTGCAACGATTAACGCATTATCTACAGATTTAGCGTAATCTCCTGCAGGTTTCGCCTTTTCACATCCTGCAAATGATAGAATCATAACAAGAGCCAATGCCATACATAATAATTTTTTCATAATGTTTCTCTCCTTTAAAAATTATATAGATTAAGCTTTTAGTATTTTATCATACTAAACTGATAAAGTCAATACATAGCCGCCGGATTTTTCCGGCGGCTATGTGATAAATATGTGAATTATTATGATAAATCCTGTTTACTATATGTTTAATCAGCAAACCGTTTTTATGTATTTGAGTGCTTTTTCCAGTGCAACTATGCAATCCTGTGAGCCTTCGTACTCAATGTCGATATATCCGTCATATCCCGCTTTTTTCAGTATTTCAATACACTGAACAGATTTTATATCCCCATCACCGGGTGTTGTTCCATAAAGACGATTTCCACCTCTTGTAACAAAGCAATCATCTTCTTTCTGCCCTATTTCAAAAGGTTTTATAATAAAGTCTTTAACGTGAACGTGAGATGCGAGATTTGCAAGCCTTGAAACGCTTTTCACACTGTCTTCATCAACGCAGGCAAAATTACCTATGTCAACAAGCAAGCTGAAGTTTTCATGATTTACCCTATTATACACTTTTTCCATTCTGTAGGCATCCTGAAAAGCACGGCCGTGATTTTCTATCATTGTCATAATGCCTTTTTCTTTGGCATAGTCTGCAATTTCTCTCATTGAATCTACTACCTTTTCAAGAGCCATTTCAAAAGATACAAACCGTGGAAGTTGTCCTGCGACATCATATCTGAAAAGTTTTGTGCCGAGTGTCTCAGCAATATCTATATGTTTTTTTATTGTTTTGATTTCCTCTGAAAGTTCATCTCCTTCTTTCAAAAGATTTGCACCTGTCACATAGGCTGATATTTCAATATTATTATTTTTTGCCTCATCTTTAATTTCTCTTGCAAATTCCAAAGAAAAGTTTTCATCTTCAAAACCAATAAATTCTATAGCATCAAAGCCTATCTCTCTTGCTTTTTTTATGACATCTTTAAGATTCATTCTTCCGTCTGAAAGATATTTTATAAAAGAATATGAACTTACTCCTATTTTCATTTTAAATCTCCTTTTCGCACAGTTTAGAATTAATCATTTTTGAAAAAAGAAACCAATTTAATGAACCTTTCTTTTCTTGTTCCATCATATAATAAATTCATATAAAAAACAATTAAGAATGTTGCTTAAAATTAACACAATATTGCTACAAATGATATGTCTCACTTTGCAATCATCGGGATGAAGTGATATGCGAGGACTATTATTCCAAGCACTATTCTATACCATCCGAACACTTTAAAATCGTGACGGCGCACATAACTTACGAGAAATTTTACACAGGCAATTGACACAACATAGGCAACTACCATTGCAATAATCAGAAGTGTCCATTCCTGAGATGTCATTATATAATCATTTGTGATGATTTTAAGGAAACTTACACCAAACATAACCGGTATTGCAAGAAAGAATGAAAACTCTGCCGCAACAGACCGACTGCATCCAAGAAAAATTGCACCGAGAATTGTTGCACCTGAACGGGAAGTGCCGGGAATAAGGGAAAGCACCTGAAAAAGTCCTATGAAAAGTGCAGTTTTATAGGTCATATCTTTCATCTCGGAAACTTTGCTTTCCTTGCTTCCTTTTTCTGCAAAAAGGAACAAAACACCGTAAAGTATGAGCATTATACTTACAATAACAGGTGTGGATATGGCGTCCATTGCATCATTAAACAAAAGTCCGAGAAGTGCCGCAGGTATGCATGCAATTATAACCTTAAACCACATTTGCCAAGTGTCTTTTTTCTCTTCAATTGTTTTTGAAGGCGAAAAAGGATTGAGTTTTTTAAAATATATTGTGGCAATTGCCAAAATTGCGCCAAGCTGAATGACATAGAGAAAAATCTGAGATTCAAAAAAATCCTTTTCTGTTATACCCATAAAACTATTTGCCAATATCATATGACCTGTACTGCTTATGGGAAGCCACTCAGTTATACCTTCTATTATACCAAGAATTATGCTTTGGATTATAAGAACAATACCCATTGCTTTACCTCACTTTATAATTAATCAACGCTGAATAAAAGATCACCATATGTAGGATATGGCCAGTATTCGGATGCTGTATTTTCTTCAAGTTTGTCTGCAAATTCCCTTGTTTTATTCATTGCCGCAAAAACGGTGTTTCGGTAATACTTGGCATATTCTTCAACGTCATCTTTATACTTTGATGCTCCTTTTATAGCTTCATCGAGTTCTTTTACTGCCATATACAGACCCGAATTAAGTTCGGTAAGAGTCTTTATAAGTTCGATTTCCACTATACTGTCTATATCGGGAAGAATACTTTTTCTTGAAAACGCCGTATCAGAAAGAATTCCGATATATTCACTCACAGACGGAATAATATCTTTTCTTATCATATCTGACATTGTTCGGGCTTCAATATTGATTGTCTTTGCATAGTTTTCCAAATAGATTTCATATCTTGAACGAAGTTCAGCCTCTGAATATACACCGTGAGATGTGAACACATCCACATTCTTTTTATCAAGTATATGGGGGATTGCTTCAGGCGTGCTTTTATAATTTGAAAGTCCGCGTCTTTCAGCCTCTTTAACCCATTCTTCCGTATAGTTATTTCCGTTGAATACTATGCGCTTATGATTCCTAATTGTTCTTTGAATAATCTCAACGACACACTTCTTAAAGTCCTTTGCTCCTTCAAGTTCATTCGCAAAACAACGAAGTTGTTCTGCGACTATAGTGTTTAGAACAGTGTTTGGTCCCGCAACAGACTGAGACGAACCTACCATTCTGAATTCAAATTTATTTCCGGTAAAGGCAAAAGGTGAAGTTCTGTTTCTATCGGTTGTGTCTTTTGAGAATCCGGGAACAACATGAGCACCGGTGAGCATTTTTTCTCTTTTCTTTTCGGTATAGTCCCCATCAACCTCAAGTGCATCAATTACAGCTTGCATCTGGTCGCCGATAAACACAGAAACTATTGCCGGTGGTGCTTCGTGAGCACCAAGACGATGATCATTTCCGGCACCTGCTATGGATATTCTCAAAAGATCCTGATATTCATCAACAGCCTTTATGACTGCGCAGAAAAACAGAAGGAATTGAAGGTTATCGTGAGGTGTTTTTCCTGGATTCAAAAGATTTTCACCGTCATCAGTTATGAGTGACCAGTTATCGTGTTTACCTGAACCGTTAACACCTGCAAAGGGTTTTTCGTGCAAAAGACAAACAAGGTCATGTTTGTGAGCAATTTTTTTGAGAAGCTCCATAACAAGCTGATTATGATCACTTGCAATATTACCTGTGGTAAATATGGGCGCAAGCTCGTGCTGAGCGGGAGCTGCTTCGTTATGCTTTGTTTTGGAAAGAACGCCAAGTTTCCAAAGTTCTGTGTCAAGCTCTTTCATAAATTCCGAAACTCTTGGCTTTATAACACCGAAATAGTGGTCGTCAAGTTCCTGACCTTTGGGAGGTTTTGCTCCAAAAAGAGTTCTGCCCGTGTATATGAGGTCTTTTCTTTGATCGTGCAAATTTTTGTCAACAAGAAAATATTCCTGCTCCGGACCTACTGATGTGTATACATGATTTGCGGTTGTGTTACCAAAAAGTCTCAAAATACGCATTGCCTGTGTGTTTATTGTTTCCATTGCGCGAAGAAGAGGTGTCTTTTTGTCAAGAGCTTCTCCACCATAAGAACAAAAGGCAGTAGGAATGCAGAGAGTTCCGTCTTTTACGAAAGCATAGGACGTGGGATCCCACGCAGTATATCCTCTTGCCTCACAGGTTTCACGAAGACCGCCTGAGGGAAATGATGATGCATCAGGTTCACCTTTTATAAGTTCTTTTCCGGAAAATTCCATGATAATTCTTCCGTCATCAGATGGCGAAATAAAGCTATCGTGCTTTTCCGCGGTTATACCTGTCATTGGCTGAAACCAATGCGTAAAATGGGTTGCACCTTTCTCCAACGCCCAATCTTTCATTGCACTTGCAACAACATTGGCGGTTTCAAGAGACAAGGGCTTCCCGTCGTTCACCGTTTCTTTCAAAGTTTTGTATGTTGCCTTTGGAAGTTTCGAGCGCATAACACTGTCGTTAAACACTTCGCAGGCAAAGATTTCAGTAACATCAATCATCGGATTATTTCCTCCTAATTTTATATCAATAAACTAATGATAGTTTTAAACAAACAGCACTGCGATTAAACCAATCGCAGTGCCGGGCAGTCGCATCAATGGTATTATATAATGATTAGCAAAAAAAGTCAACAGAGTTTAAAAAATTTAATTCATTATTCAATGCTCTAATCTTCTTTTCCTGTTCATATTTATCTTCTTACATAAGCGGAGCAAAAACCCTCATAACCTTGCCAAAAAAACGCCAAAAAAGAGAACTGTGCTTATAGTCATGTATTGTGAACTGTTTTGAAAGCTTAAGAGTATTTTTAAAATCAGATTTTATATCTTCAACAGCTGATGTGGCATACATGTATATACCACATTCATAGTTTAAGTACATACTTCTGTAGTCATAGTTTATGGTGCCTATGACAGCACGTAAATCATCGCTTACGGTTGTCTTTGAGTGAACAAATCCGGGGGTATATTCATATATCTCAACACCTGCTGAAATAAGCTCCGGATAATAGGTTCTGGCTAATGCAAATGCGTAGCGTTTATCAGGAATATGCGGCATAAGTATTTTTACATCCACTCCCCTTTTTGCCGCACATTTTAAAGAGTCAAGCATAGTCTCATCAAGCACAAGATATGGAGTCATAATATATACATAGTCACGTGATGTGTTAATTATGTCTTTATATATGTTTCGTCCTACTCTTTCATCACGGAAAGGACTATCATCAAACGGTGCATAATGTCCGTCATCATAATTGGAATATTCAAAATCCCTTCGTGATGTGTATTTCTCATAGTTCTCATTTCCGCCGTCAATAACATTCCACATTCTCAAAAACATTAATGTGAACGATTTTACCGCATCACCTTTCAGCATTATGGAATTGTCTTTCCAATGTCCGAATCGCTTTACTTCGTTTATATACTCATCAGAAAGATTAATGCCACCGCTAAATGCCGTTTTTCCGTCAATTACCATTATTTTTCTGTGGTTACGGTTATTCTGATAGGTTGACAAAAATGGTTTTATTGGGGCAAATGCCACACACTGTATACCTCGTTTTCTGAGCCTTTGCCTGAATCCAGATGACACGGTACTCATAGATCCCATCGCATCATACATGACTCTGACTTCTACTCCCTCGTGAACTTTTTCTTTGAGAATCCGATATATCTCATTCCACATGCGACTTTTTTCATTGATTATATAAAACTCAATAAATATAAATCTTGTTGCCTTTTTCAACTCATCAAGCATCACCGGGAAAGCATCATCACCAAGGGGAAAATATGTGGCTCCGGTATTGGCATACGGAAGATAACCTGCACTGTTTTTGAGATAAACCAAAGTTCCGAAATCAAAATCACCCTCTTTTTCCAGGCGATGTAATTCATAATCATCATTTTCATTAAGATGTGATGTTGTGTCGTGAATATTTCGCAATGCGGTTTTTATACGTCCCGACGTGACATCGGATCGAACGTAAAAATAAAGGCTGACTCCAAAAACAGGAACAACAGCAATAAGACATATCCAAGCGATTTTAAAACCGGGTTCTGTACTTCGGTTAATTATGCTGACTATGGTTACGGCACCAAGAATGGTGGTACTTCCAAAAATATATGTCGAATATTCTTTCAAGGCATACGAACCCATGTAAAAAATACCTGCCTGCAACAAGAGAAGCAAGATTCCCATAACTTTTTTACTTATCAACGCTTTCAAAATTTTTTTCATAAATATCATCTTCCGTAGCAAACTATATATTACAGTATATCATATTGTTTATCTTTTTTCTATATAAAAAAAGCAGATTTAGCTGGACAAATTTTAGGAAATATGATATAATACAGATAAATTTTTCCATTATCAGGAGGTTTTTTTATGAAAGATTTAAAAGGAACAAGAACAGAAGCAAATCTTATGGCTGCATTTGCAGGTGAAAGCCAGGCAAGAAACAAATATACCTATTACGCAAGCAAGGCAAAAAAAGACGGTTATGTGCAAATCGCACAACTTTTTGAAGAAACCGCTAACAACGAAAAAGAACACGCAAAAATCTGGTTCAAACTTCTCCACGGCGGCATGCCCGGAACCGAGGAAAATCTTAAGGATGCAGCAGCAGGCGAAAACTATGAATGGACAGAAATGTATGCCAAAATGGCAGAAGAGGCAAAAGAAGAAGGTTTTGATCATATCGCTTTTCTTTTTGAAGAAGTTGCAAAAATTGAAAAAGAACACGAAGAAAGATACAGAAAACTCCTTGCAAATATTGAAGGCGGAATTGTGTTCTCAAGAGATGGCGATATGATATGGCAATGTTCAAACTGCGGACATATTGTTGTAGGAAAAGCTGCTCCCGAAATTTGTCCTGTTTGTGAACACCCCAAAGCATATTTCCAGATTAAAGCAGAAAACTATTAATAGCGGAATTTAAACAAATCAGATGTCCGCAAAAACGTGGGCATCTGATTTGTATTTTTTACATAAAAGATATTTACAAATCTGATTTTTAGTAGTATAATGTTAAAAGTTGAATTTAATATATGGAGCGGTATCGAAGTGGTCATAACGGACATGACTCGAAATCATGATGCCCCCTGAGGGACGTGGGTTCGAATCCCACCCGCTCCGCCAAAGAAGAACCGTAATTTTGATACAAAGTTAC
>SVJK01000084.1 GCA_015069015.1 Oscillospiraceae bacterium | reverse complement strand
CTTTCACAAATTGAAAGAGATTTGCTTTTCTCTCTCAAAAAATATCAGGATGAAAAAACGGGTATGTGGTATCAGGTGACGGACAAACCCGAAAGAGAAGACAACTGGGTTGAAAGCTCATGTACAAATCTTTTTATCTATTCATATGCAAAGGCAATTCGAACAGGGGTTATTACAAAGGATGAGTTTGGAGATACCCTTAAAAAAGCCTACAACGGAATTAAAGAAAGGTTGTTTCTTGACAGTGATGGTTATCTTGTTGTCGATAATGTGTGTGTTGGAACCTGCATTGAGTCGGGTACATATGAACACTACATTAACCGTGACCGAACCCAAAACGATTTGCACGGAGCAGGAGCATTCATTTTAATGTGCTCAGAAATGCAAAACTACAGAGATTTTTGTAATGAATAAAAGGAGTATTTAAAATGATAAAAATAAAAGACAGATTTGAAATATCAGATAACGAATATAACTACACCGTTGGTTATTACACAGCCAACAAATGGATTGACAACTCTGCATTTGTTGCTGCCCGTTCCAAAAACGAACGTATAGCATCTTCAAAGGCTGAAGTGGAGCTTGTTAAAATTTCCCTTGAAACCGGTGAAAAAACAATTTTGTGCAATGATGCTACAGGATTTACATCCTATGTAGTACATCAAAATTTTGTTTATTATGCAAATGGCAAACAGGTGAAAGAAATTGACACCAATACAGGTGAAATAACCGTTATATATGAAGATGAGTTTTATCCGGATGACCAATCTATAAAAATCAGCATGCCTGAAAAAACCAATGACGGAAAATTTTTGAGTATTTTTTATAATATAAAAGGGAAAGAAACTCTTTTTGCAGTTATTGATGTTGAAAAAAGAAGTGCAAAAAAGTTATGTGAAAAGGTGTTTTCAGAACCATTCTCTGTTGCAAATCACGGTATGATTTGCCCATCTGATCCACGCATCATATTTTTTGCTCACGAAGGCGACACACGTTATGTGTCAAACAGACTGTGGATATATGATGACAGAACAGGTCAGATGTATAACCTTGCAAAGCAGAACCTTGACATAAACGGTAACCTTGGTGATTGCTTCGGTCACGAATCCTGGGCTCCCGACGGCAAAGGGATGTATTTTGTAAAATATCCGGTTTCACCCGTACCTCCAAGGGGCATTTGCTACGTTGACCTTAAAACAAGAGAAACAAAGCTTCTTTATTCAGGGTTCCCTTATTGGCACGTGGGAGTTTCATCCGACGGAAGATTTCTCCTTGCCGACACTGTTATCGACTACACCGAAAGTGATGTTATTGTCATAGACCAAAATGACAAAACCGAAACCTTTATTGATAATGTTAAGGTGGATACTCATCCCCGTCATCCTCACCCACAGATGTCACCGGACAACAAAACGGTTTTGTATACTGCCATTGACGAAAATGGAATGACGGTTATTAAGGGAGCAAAGCTGGAATTAATATAATTGGAGTTTATCTGTGAGATTGTACACAATCTCACAGAGGGAAGAAGTAATAGTGAAGAGTGAAGAGGTATTGTTCAAACTCGCCTGTGGGCGAGTTTGTTCCTTACTTATTCCTTCTTACTTATTAACTTTTACTTCGGTGAGTTTGCAAACAAACTCACCGCTAAACCCCAATTTGAAATCGAAAAAAAGATCTAATATGCTAAAAATTAACCATTTCATAAAATCATCGGAAATTGAGTTTTCTCCGGAAGAATTTAAAGTCAAATCAAGAATTATCCAACCTGAAAACAGGCAAAAATTCTGTGCATTTTTTCACCGGGAATTTGGATATGTCAATTATCTTTTTCATTTTGAAAACACTGCAAAACTGCTCTGTTCTCCGAACTGCCGAAACATATTTAAATTGCAAAAAAATTTAAGTAATGAAAAACAATAAACACTATCCTTTTATTGAAAATTTCTTGTTGAAGCACGACCGTTTTCGGAGTTAATCCTCAATGCTGTAATTGCATTTAAAGAAAGCATCATCATTTTCAAAATCAAAAATTTCACCTGTGGGAAGAATAAGTTTTTTCCTTGTTTTCTCCGGAGAATTGATTCTGATTTCAAAAACCCCTTCATTAAAATGCCAACTAATTTTTACAATGCCAAACCTTGTGGGAACGGTTCCTTTTGCATAAGTAAGATGTCCCAAAGAAGGATTTATAACTATTTCATCTTCAATTCCGGTTTTAACACCCAGAATATTTGCAGAAAACTCATACAAAGGAACGCTGCTCCAACCGTGACATTCACTTCTTGGAGAGTCAGGATTTTCACACCAGGTAGTGCATCCCAGGTCAATCATTTTTCTCCAATCATCAAAAAGAGAAAAAGCTTTGTCATAAATTCCTGCTTTTTCAAAAACACGAAAAACAAAATACTTCATTGAATAAGAGCATTTGCTGATGGAATTATCTGCAATATGTGACAATACATCATAAAAGTTTTCCGGAGGTACTACCTCCGAAAGAATTGACCATATAACTGTATGCATACTATAGGTTTTTGTGACCGATCCATCAGTATACAGAGCTCTTTCAGAATCAAAACAAATCTGATTTACAGTTTCGGCAATTGCCTTGTGCCGTGCTTCGTATTCATCTGCAAGAGAGTTTCTTCCGATTACTTTTAATATGTACGATGCATTTTTAAGTGCGTATGCATAATAAAGATTATAGATTGTATGTGCTTCCTCGTTCCGAAGCGGAACTGCACCAAAATTCCATTCGGGTACCCAATCCACAAAATCCCAATATGGAGAATTTGTAACATAGCCATTACTGCGGACAACTCTGTCAAAATATCCTAAAAGATTATCAATGTTTCCAACGTAGCGTGAAACAAATTCGGTATCTCCGGTATCTGAAAGATAATCACGAAGCATCATTATCCAGAAAAGTGAAAAACCGGGAATGAACTGCACCTCCGTTGAGGGATATATCGACTGAATAAGCCCGTTTTCATGTTGGCCGTGCACAAACTCATTTATACATTTTCTGTGAAGCCTTTTGTCTGCTGTCATACGGGAAATCACCGCCAGCTGTATGTATGAATCCATTGAATACTGCTGTTGTTCATAGTAGGGACAATCTGCAATAATTTCGTGAGTACAGCAACGAATGGTGTTCACCGAAATCCTCTGCATTTTATTGAAATACTCGTCAGAGCATTCAAAGGAACCGCTTAATTCTATGGGATAATTTACACGATATGCCGTGACTGTTTCTAACTTATCTACAGTTCCCTCTATGCGTATAAACCGAAACGCTCTGTACCAGAATGGCTCATACACAAAAGCTTCATTTCCTGTTTCTACAAAATCATAAAACCCCTTCAACTGTCCTGAGGCATCGTCACGGCGTCTTTTGCCATCTTCGAATTCGTAGCATTCGGAATATATTATTTTAATGGTGGCATTTTTGCCAATGACAAATTTAAGCTTTGCCGTCATATATTCCCCGGCATCAAATTCCAAAAAATCGTTGCCTTTTTTTATTATGTTTAATTTTTGCTCTTTTTGGGGGTATATCATGGGAAGAGGTCGCTTTTCAAGAATGTATTTCGGAGAATGACCGACCCTGTTAAAAGAACCTTTTTCCCTGAAGGTGCATTCAGCAATCTGTCTGCATCCAAGCTCTGTACATTCTTTGTCAGCAACAATCCATTCATAAGGACCGGTTGTTTTCATATGGTAGGTTTTATAGCTGTAACCGCTCATAAACTTAATTTGCCAGGATGCATCTGATGAAACCACCTCTTCGCCCAGTGTCAATTCAAACACCAGTTCCGGGAGCACCGTATCATACACGGATGTAAGAAAATCTGTCACATGTAAAACATTTACAGTGATATGGTTTTCTCCTTGTTTCAAAAAAGTTTCTATGCAATCATAAAAACGAACCTTTTCATGGCTTCTGCAAGGACCTTCACATACGTACTTCCCGTTTATATATAGGATATACCTCGATGCGGCAAAAATGTTAATGGTTGCTACCCCTTCGTTCTTGAGTTCAAATGTTTTTTCAAACAAATACAGTCCATTTGGCGCAGGGGCATAATCGGGGGTTATGTAATAGTTCATTGCTATTCACTCCAATTAAATTTGTTAGCCTGACAGAATCTTAATAATCAGACATAAAAAACACGCAATCCTTTTGAAAGTTTATTTTGAAGGCAGAGGCAAAGCTCATTCATTTTTTCATCAGATTGGCTGTCGGTACCAAATTCGGTATACTTTTTCCCGAGAAACCCGTATTTTGAGTGTGCCATGTGATTATAGCGCAGAAGCTCAATCTCTTTTATACCTTTTCCGAAGGTTTTAATGATTTGGGCAAAAGCATCGATATCATCGTCCGAATCATTCACTCCGGGTATAACAGGAATTCGCAGAATAATATTACTGTGTATGTTTGATAATTTGGTGATATTTTCGATTATCAGTTTGTTATCCTGCCCTGTAAATTTGCGATGTTTTTCGGGATCGGGAATTTTCAAATCAGCAAAGAACAAGTCTGTAAAGGGTAATACCTCTTCAACATTTTTCCAAGGAACGAAAAAAGCACTTTCAACTGTTGTGTGAATGTCTTTGTCCTTGCACATTTTGGCAATTGCTTTTACAAATTGAGAATGGAGCAAACATTCCCCGCCCGAAAAGGTTACTCCTCCGCCTGATGCTGTGTAGTAGTGTTGGTCTTTTTTTATTTCTTCAAAAAGTTCCGTGACAGTCTTTTCTTCACCGCACAGACTAAGTGCCAGTGACGGACAGGCATCCGAACATTTTCCGCAGGCAGTACAATTTTCGCGCAAAAACAGCATATCGCTTCCTTGTATCT
>SVJK01000083.1 GCA_015069015.1 Oscillospiraceae bacterium | reverse complement strand
AAAACCATGCCCTGGGTGAGAAGGTTTTCAAAGGGTTCTTCACATGAAACATAGCCAAGGTCATAGAGTGCCTTTGTTAAGAATCTTGCATAGAGAAGATGAAGAATTGCGTGTTCAACACCGCCTATATACTGATCAACGTTCATCCAGTAATTTACCTTTTCCTTATCAAATGGCATTTTATCATTTTTAGGGTCGCAGTAGCGGAGGAAATACCAGGATGAGCAAACGAAGGTGTCCATTGTATCCATATCTCTTGTTCCCATTTTGCCGCATTTGGGGCATGGAGCGTGTCTGAAACTTTCACTTGTTGTGAGAGGCGACTGTCCCTGACCTGTGAATTCAACATCTTCAGGCAGAATTACGGGAAGGTCAGATTCAGGAACGGCTACAGCACCGCAGTCTTCACAGTATATAATCGGAATGGGTGCACCCCAGTAACGCTGACGGGAAATGAGCCAGTCACGGAGACGGAAGTTTGTCTTTTTCTCCCCTATTCCCTTTTGAGCCATATATTCAATCATTTTGGGAAGTGCTTCGCGGTTGTTCATGCCGGAAAATTCACCGGAATTAATCATAATTCCTTCCGCTTCAAAGGATTCTGTAAGGCTTGAGCCTTCCATGGGAGAACCATCGGGAGTGATTACAACATCTATCGGGAGATTATATTTTCTTGCAAATTCAAAGTCTCTCTGGTCGTGAGCAGGAACTGCCATTACAACACCTGTACCATAGTCCATAAGAACATAGTTTGCAAGATAGAGAGGCACCTTTTTGCCGGTTAAGGGATTGATTACATATCTTCCTGTGAACACACCCTCTTTTTCAACTTCTGTGGATGCTCTGTCCATTTCCTTTACAAACTGCATTTTGTGAATAAATTCACGACATTCCTTTTCTGTTTCACTGCCTGAAATTATTTCTTCTGCAAGGGGACTTTCGGGTGCCATAACCATAAATGTTACTCCATATATGGTGTCGGGGCGGGTTGTATATACTGTGAGGGACTTATCTGTTCCGTCAAGTTTAAAATCAACCTGTGCACCATGGCTTTTTCCTATCCAGTTTGCCTGCATAGTCTTAACCTTTTCAGGCCAGCCTTTGAGTTTTTCTATGTCTTTTAAAAGTTTGTCTGCATATTTAGTAATGGAGAAAAACCACTGTTCAAGATCTTTTTTACCAACATCTGATTTACATCTTTCACATTTACCGTTAACAACCTGTTCATTTGCAAGAACAGTTTTGCATGATGGACACCAGTTCACATAGGATTTCTTTTTGTAAGCAAGGTCATTATTATAAAGTTGAAGGAACATCCACTGTGTCCACTTATAATAATCCTGTTTACAAGTGGCAATTTCTCTGTCCCAGTCATAACTTATGCCCATGCTCTTTAACTGGTCACGCATATTGTCCATATTGGAAAATGTCCAGTCTTTTGGCTTTGCTCCGTTTTTGATTGCAGCATTTTCTGCAGGAAGACCGAAAGAATCCCAACCCATAGGATGAAGCACGTTATAGCCACTCATTTTCTTATAGCGGGCAACAACGTCTCCTATAGAATAGTTTCTAACGTGTCCCATATGAAGATTTCCTGAAGGATACGGGAACATCTCGAGGGTGTAATACTTAGGCTTTGAATTGTCCTCTGTAACCTTAAATGCCTTTGTATCCTCCCATTTTTTCTGCCATTTTGCTTCGATTTTCTGAAAATCGTAATTCATTTATGTCAACTCCTTTTTTATTCTTGTGTTACAAGTTCCGATATATCAACTTCCGGCGCATCTGACCAGAGGTTTTCTATTGAATAAAATCCACGGGATTCATTGGAGAAAACGTGCACTATTACGTCTGAATAGTCCATTAAAATCCAATATGCGGTGGACATTCCCTCTCTACCTATAGGGTTTACACCGAACTGTGCAAGTTTGTCTTCAACCTCTTCGCTGATTGCTTTCATCTGTGTGCCTGAATTACCCTGACATATTACAAAATAGTCTGCCATTGTGGTCACAGAACTTATGTCCAGAACTTTTATATCTATTGCTTTTTTGGAATCCATTGCTTTGACAACAGTTTCCATTATCTCTTTGGAATTCATATTCACTCTTCCTTTCCTAAGATAATTATTACATCTGCTTTGTGGGAATAATCATGATTTATATAATATTTATCAATTCCAAGACTTCGTGCAACTTTTGCTGAAAACAGGGAATCTGTTTTACTTATACAATAGGTTTCATCGGAAATTATTGTATTTGCCGTTATGCTTGCGCTGATTTTATATCCTTCCTCAATAAGTTTTTGTTTTACAAGTTCCAATGCCTCACCATCTGTGCCGGAATAGTCCATGATATACACTGTAACATCGGAATTTGGTGTGTCAAACTCGGGTGCATCACTTGTAAGATATTCTTCTCTGTTTTTTCCGAGAGCATTATCTCTTGCTTGAACTTCGCTAAGATCTGCTTCTGAAATATCAGGTGTGAAATATTCCTGAATTTGTCTTTTAGCACCTTCTTTATCTGCAATAAAGTATGATGCATTGCCTCTATACTGTGCTTCTCCGTCAAGCATCATTATATTAACATTATCCATATTTATACTAAGAATATACGGAGCATATTTCAGCATTTCACCAAGCGTAAAGTTTGTATCAACCATATCTCCCAAAGCTGTAAGAAGTTTTTCTATGTCCACGTCACTTTCATTGGTGAAACGCTCAATTATCTGTTCCATTGCAGCTTTTATAAATCCACTTTGTGCCTCGATTCTTCCAAGGTCACCGGAAGGATATATATTTCTGCATCTAACATACTGTTCTGCCTTGTCACCATCAAGAAGCTGGTATCCTTTTTTCAGATGAATGTGAAGGTCCTGATAGTCATCGTCATAGTTCATATCCTGAGGGACATCATAATACACACCACCCACAACATCAATCACATCACGAAATCCCGATGTTGTAACTATTGCATATTTATCTATATCAAGATCAACAATGGATTCTATGGCGTCTATGGATGATTCAGGTCCGCCTGCACCATAAGCTGAATTAATTTTTTTATCATATCGTTTAGTTTGAATGTAAGTATCACGGGGAATCTGCAGAATGTTAACTGAGTTATTTATCATATTCAATTGTGCAACCATCATTACATCACTTCTGGTTTCATCTTTGTCAAGTCCCATCAGAAGTATATTTAAATATGATTGTTCTTTTGTTCCTGTGAAATACGTCATATCCATTCCAAAAAACGAGTCTATCCCCCACAATCCCAACGCCGCGGGAAGTATCGGAGCAAAGACGAAAGCTATAGATGTGAAAACTGCGAGAAACCACGATGTAGCTTTGATATATAGCCTCAATGCCTGATTTTTTATTTTCATAATAGTATCACCTTATTTTCTTCAAATAGAAATTTCGTGTGTCGATTGTATTGGTGTGAAGCAGACCTCCGCGGTTAATCACGGAATGAATGGTATAGTCAATCTGCAGTATCAGTGCACGGTCGATATCCTCAAAGACGATATCCCTGATGTGATCTACCCCATCATACTTTCTGCCGGGTTCTATTCCATCTGCTATGTATATAATTTTGGTTAGAAGAGACATATCGGGTTTCCCTATGGTGTGATAATATATGGCATCATATATTTCAGGATCTGTTACGTCATAGCAATTCAGGGCAATTTCTGCGCCCAAAAACCCGTGAATAAGACCTGTTGCGAAGCGGGAAGTATCATCAATTTCAACACCATATTTTTCGCACAGCAAAAACATATCCTGAGAAGAATAGTTTTTTGCACAATCGTGTAAAAGCCCTGCAATGGCAGCCTTTTCCACATCTGCTCCATAGTGATTTGCAAGTTCTACGGCAGTTTGCATAACACCGAGGGAATGATTGTAGCGTTTTTCGGTCAGAACAGTTTTCAACTTTTCGCGAATCTGGTCGATTGTCATTGTTTTCTCCTGTGCCAAATTATAAATACAGTTTGTTTTTCTTTATATATTCATATACATTTGCGCTAAGATAATCTGAAACATCTTTTCCGGTTTTAATATAATTTCTCAACTCTGTTGATGTTATATCAATTCTTGGCATCGAAAGCACCTTTACACTTCCGCCCATGTCATTTATCTTGTCTGCAGCATCTTTAACATCTGAGCCAAGTCCTGTCTTTCTGTCACATACAATAAAATTACATTCTCTTATGAGAACATCAGGATTTTTCCAAAGATGAAGAGTGTAGAGAGAATCTGCACCTATTATAAAATATATGGGACAGTTATAAATCTCTTTAAGCGCTCTTTGAGTGTCAACTGTGTAGGAAGGCTTGTCTCTTTTAATTTCATAGTCTGACAGTTCAAAACGCTGCTCGCCTTCAATTGCAAGTTTTACCATATTGAATCTGTGATCAGATGAAAGTATTCCTTCTCCGTCTTTATGAGGAGGCATTCCGTTCGGCAAAAAAATGACTTTTGAAACATCACACTCCAAAAGAGAGGCATATGCCATTTTTATATGACCGTTATGAATGGGATTAAAGGTCCCGCCAAGGACGGCAATTGGCTTTTGCAATTTATTTCGCCTGCCTTAAATCTATTGTCTTATTTTCTTTTGACTCTTTGTATATTATGAATTTCTTTCCGATAACCTGAACAGGTTCAGCGCCTATTCTGTCTGCAACTTCATTACATACAGCATAGGTATCAAGAAGAGAATTTTCTAAAACGTGAACTTTCACAAGTTCTCTTTTTTCAAGAGCATCATCAATCTGTTTGAGTTGATTTTCATTTATTCCGCCTTTGCCAATTTGAAAAATAGGTTCCAGTTTATTTGAAAGGCTTCTCAAATATGCTCTTTGCTTACTTGTCAGCATATTTTTTACATCTCCTTCTACGCCTTATATACATACTCTGTTATTATACAAAAAAAACAGATGAATGTCAATGTCTTAAACAAAAAAAAGAAAGCACAAAAATTGCAGTTGAAATTCAAAAAAACAACTGATTTTTATGCTTTTGACAATTATTACTTACAATAAATATCC
Organism: Oscillospiraceae bacterium; assembly: GCA_015069015.1. GTDB lineage: Bacteria > Bacillota > Clostridia > UMGS1810 > UMGS1810 > RGIG1828. Next base: position 116 of record SVJK01000083.1, on the reverse strand, counting down.
CCCCGTATAACGGGGGGTATTTCATTTTCGGGCATAGCCCTCATATTACTGGCTGACGCACAAGTGCGTTTTTTTATTGGCCTGCCAGCCATGCAACTGTTACTTACTACCCATAA
>SVJK01000013.1 GCA_015069015.1 Oscillospiraceae bacterium | reverse complement strand
TTCAAGTATTGTATTGTAGCCATCGGGAAGTCTCATAATGAAAGAATGAGCGCTTGCAGTTTTTGCAGCCTCTATAACCTCGTCATCAGTTGCTTCAAGTCTTCCGTATCTTATATTTTCCATTACAGTTCCTGTGAAAAGATGAGTGTCCTGAAGTACCATGGCGATATTCTTTCTGAGACTGTATTTGTTGTAGTCTTTGATATCTTTTCCGTCAAAAAGAATTTCGCCCTCTTCTATGTCGTAAAAACGGCTAATGAGGTTTGTAACTGTTGTTTTACCCGCACCTGTCGAACCTACAAACGCCACCTTTTTCCCTTTTTCGGCAACAAGATTTATATTTTTTAAGACCATCCTGTCGGGATTGTAGCCAAAGGATACGTTTTTAAGTTCCACTTTTCCAAATACCTCACCGATTGAGGGTTTATCGTCAATATCAGATTCTGCCTTTTCGTCCATAATTGCAAAAACTCTCTCTGCACCCGAAAGGGCTGAAAAAATGTTTGTTACCTGCATGGAAAGTTCATTTATGGGACGGCTGAACTGACGTGAATAGTTTACAAAAACCGCAAGTCCGCCAACATCAAACCCCCGAACTATACACATAAGTCCACCGATTAATGCAGTTAAAGAATAGTTAATCTGACTCAAATTACCCATTACAGGCCCCATCATTGAACCGAAAAACTGGGCTTTGGTTTGTCTTTTGCAAAGTTCTTCATTGAGAATGTCAAACTCTTCTTCTGCTCTTTTTTCGTGATTGAAAACCTTTACAACTTTCTGTCCTGAAACTGTTTCTTCAATATACCCGTTAACAGCCCCCAAAGCCTTTTGTTGCTCGGAAAAGTTTTTACGGTTTTTCCCTGCAAGAAATGTGGCAACACGAATAAACACAGGTATCATTACTATTGTGATGATGGCAAGCATCCAATTTGTATATATCATAAGAGAAAATGTTCCGACAATGGTTATTACCCCTGAAAAAAGAGAAATAATTGTTGAATTGAGCATTTCGCCAATGGTGTCCACATCATTTGTAAAGCGGCTCATAATTTCTCCGTTTGTGTTGGTGTCAAAAAACCTTACGGGAAGTTTTTGCATTTTGAAAAACAAATCTTCTCTTATGCGGCAAAGGGCTCTTTGGGATATGCCTATCATTATTTTTGACTGAATGTATGATGATGCAACACCTGCAAGGTATATGACAGCCATAAGCATCAATGCCATAAACAGGCCTTTGACATCGCCGGGAATAATGTAATTATTTATTATGGGACGAAGCATATATGAGCCTGCAAGGGTTGATATGGCAGTTACTATCACGCACAAGAATGATGCGACAATCTTAAGTTTGTCATTTGCAATATAGCCAAAAAGTCTTTTTATTACGGCAATGGTATCTTTAGGTTTGCCCCCTTTTCCCATTTGTCTGCCTCTCCGTCCCGGACCTCCGGGGCCTTTTGGCATATTGGGCATATTGAAAGGTTTTGCGCTATAGCGTTTTATGAGGCGTTCTTTTTTTGACATATCCATTATGCATTCGCCTCCTTGTCTTTCTGAGAATAGTATATTTCCTGATAGTGGGAATTAGTTTCAAGAAGTTCTCTGTGTGTTCCCTCTCCCACTATTTTTCCGTCATCTATCACAAGAATTTTGTCTGCATCCATAACAGATGTGATTCTCTGAGCAATTATTATTTTGGTTGTGTCTCTGAGGTCATTTGAAAAACTTTCCCTTATTCTTGTTTCTGTGGCAGTGTCTACTGCACTTGTACTGTCATCAAGAATGAGTATTTTTGGGTTTTTTATAAGTGCTCTTGCAATGCAGAGTCTTTGTTTCTGACCGCCTGATACATTGACTCCTCCCTGACCGAGTTCTGTCTCATATCCGTCTTTGAAAGACGTTATGAAAGAATGTGCCTGAGCATAGGTTGTGAAGCGGGTGAGTTCTTCATCTGTCGCATCTTCTTTTCCCCAACGCAGATTCTCCTCAATTGTTCCGGAAAAGAGGGTGTTTTTCTGAAGAACCATTGCAACCCCCTCACGGAGATTGTAGAGAGAATAGTCTCTTACATCTGTGCCGTCTATCAGAATTTCTCCATCTGTCACATCATACAGTCTCGGAATCAGCTGAACAAGGCTTGTTTTACCGGAACCCGTTGCTCCGATAATCCCAAGAGTTTCGCCGGAATTTACGCAAAAACTTATGCCATCGAGAATTTTTAAGGAAGACGAAGGATTATAACTGAAACTTACATTTTTAAATTCAACAATTCCCTTTTCTATTTTCTTGTCTTTTTCTTTGGCATTATCATCGGTTATGTCAGATTTGGCATTTAAAACTTCTTTTATTCTCTTTGAAGATGCCAGAGCACGGGATGCGTTTAAAATTATCATTGAAACCATCATAAGAGACATTAAAATCTGGACAATGTAGGTTGTAAATGCAGTAAGTTCACCAACTTCCATACTTCCCTTTATTATGAAATTACCGCCCATCCAGACAACGGCAAGAGTCGTGATATTCATCATGAGAGTCATAACAGGGCCATTTTTTATGACAAGATACATTGCTCTCAGAGTTGAATCCCTCAGGTCACGGTTTGACTTTGAGAATTTTTCATTTTCGTAATCTGTCCTTACAAAGGATTTTACAACTCTCACATTGGTAAGGTTTTCCTGAATGTCAGAATTAACCTTGTCAAGTTTTTTCTGCATAATGTTAAATCTTGGGAAAGCCTTTACCATTATGGTTATTATGGCTGTGGCAAGAATGGGGATTACAATTGCAATTACTGTTGCAAGAGACCTGTTTATGCTTATTGCCATAATAAGTGCACCGATAAGCATTCCGGGAGCACGAAGGAGCATTACAAGGCTCATTCTGATAACGTTTTGCATCTGAGTTATGTCATTTGTGAGTCGGGTTACAAGGGAACCTGTGGAAAATTCATCAATATTTTTAAAGGAAAACTTCTGCACCTTTTTGAAAAGATCTGACCTTAGGTTTGTGGCAAAGCCAACTGATGCTCTGACTGCAAAATAGTTTCCTAAAACTCCGCCTGCCATCATCATAACAGCAACAAAAATCATCATAATTCCCGTTGCAGTAACAGATGAAAGGTCGCCTTTGGAAACACCTGAGTCTATTATGACGGAAATGAGTTTTGGCATAAGCACTTCTCCCACAACTTCCGTTATCATAAAAATTGGCCCAAAAATAAAGAAAAGAATATGAGGTTTTATATATTTAAAATATTGTTTCATTGTTTTTCTCCCTGCATACAAATACTACCCATAATACTCTATTATTATTTTTATTATATATTAACAAAAAAATATTTTCAATATTTGGAGTTAAAAATTAACAATAAGTTTATATTTATCTATTGATTGACATTTAGTGGATTTTATGTTACAATTTGAAAATGATAATCACTATCAAATTCGAGGTGGAATATGGAAACCAGAGGATACAATACAAAACAAAGAATGAGTTTGTTAAACATTTTCAAGGAATGTCCCCAAAAATGTTTCAGTGCAAAGGAGCTTATAAGGATGCCCGAAGTGAATCTCGGTGAGGCAACCGTATATCGAACTCTTTCCAAATTTGAAAAAGAAGGGCTTATAAAAAAATATATCGGCTCAAATTCTGAGGGGGCTTTGTATCAATATAGCGAGAATCAGGAAGAGTGCAATCACCATTTTCATCTAAAGTGTACCGGTTGCGGAACGCTTATTCATATGGACTGTCATTTGATGGATTCATTTAAAGATCATATAAAAGACGAACACAAGTTTTTTCTGGATATTGGAAAAACAACTCTTTACGGACTTTGCGATAATTGTAACGGCAAATAGCATACAAAAGGATTCTGTTATGAAAAACTTATCTTTGAAAAATTTAATAGCATGTATGGTTCTTTCTGTACTTTTGTGCCTGTGCACAGGCTGTGTGCAAAAAGACAACAGAGCAAATGACAAAATGACAGTTACTGCCGTAAACTTTGTTCAATATGATTTTGCAAGAGCCATTTCAGGCGGTCTTTGCGATGTTCATATGATAATGAAACCCGGAAGTGAATATCACGGATACGAGCCATCATTTTCTGATATAAAAAGAATTACGGAATCAGATGTGTTTATATATAACGGTGGCGAATCGGATGTGTGGATTCACGAAATCACGGAACTTGAAGATGCAAAGGACATTGTGAAAGTGCCTCTTGCAAATTATGTAACACTCATAAAAAAGGAAAGCAGTGGCCACACCCACTCTCACTCTCATCACGGTCACAGTCACGACGAATGTGAATTTGGTTCGGGATATGATGAACATATATGGCTAAATCCTGATAACGCTGTTTTGATGATTGATGCCATATGCGACGCAATGTGTGAAAAAGACATTGAAAATTCCGATGCATACAGAGAAAATGCCAAAAACTATATAGAAAAAATCAAAACTTTGAAAAATGAGTTAACACATATCAGAGATAATCTTAAAAATGATACTCTGATTGTGGGAGACCGTTTCCCTTATCTTTATCTTACTGAATACATTGACGTTAATTATTTATCAGCCATACCCGGATGCGGACACGAAAGTGAAGCAAATCCGTCGGATATGATAAAAATTATTGACAAAATCGGGGAAGACAAAATTGGTATCGTTTTTTGCACTGAGCAGTCTGACAAAAGAGTTGCAAATGCAATTTCAAGGGAAACAGGTGCAGAAATCTTGGTTCTTCATTCCTGCCAGAGCATAGGAAATGAAGATTTTGAAAATGGAAAAACGTATATTGACTTGATGAGTCAAAACATAACACATTTAAAGGAGGCTCTTTTGTAATATGTCTCTTATAACTTTAAATAATCTAAATATGTCCTACGAGGGTAAAAGAGTAATCAGCAATCTAAGTCTTGAAATTGAAGAGGGCGATTATCTTTGCATTGTGGGAGAAAACGGTACCGGAAAAACCACACTTTTAAAAGGTCTTCTCGGTCTGAAAAAAATTGACAGCGGAAGTATTGTGACAAAAGACGGGACAAGCCTTGAAAAAATCGGATATCTTCCTCAACAAACTCCCGTTCAGAAAGATTTTCCCGCATCAGTAAGAGAGGTTGTTATTTCAGGAACAATTTCAGGTTCCGTATTTAAGCCCTTTTATTCAAAAAAAGACAAAAAAAAGGCAATCGAGGCAATGAAAAAACTTGAAATCGATCACCTTTCAAAAAAAAGTTTTCAGGATCTTTCAGGTGGTCAAAAACAACGGGTACTTCTTGCAAGGGCAATTTGCGCATCACAGAAGGTGCTTGTTTTGGATGAGCCCGTCAACGGTCTTGACTCAATTGCCGCACAGGAAATGTATGAAATCATTGACAAACTCAATAAAGACGGAATTACAATAATTATGATTTCCCACGATATTAAAAGAGTTATTAAAAATTCAAAACATATTCTTCATCTTGGTCAGCAAAAAACTATGTTTTCGGGGAAAAGTTCAGAATATAAACTTGCTGCCGAAAACGGTGGATTTTGGGAGAGAAACATATGAGAGAGATTATATCGGATATATTTTCATATCAGTTTTTAAGTTACGGCCTCATTGTTGGACTTTGCGTGTCTTTGTGTGCATCAATTCTGGGGGTTATTCTTGTTTTAAAAAGATATTCAATGATTGGTGACGGACTTTCGCACATAAGTTTTGGTGCGCTGGCTCTTGCATCCGTACTTGGATTTGCACCCTTGAAAGTTGCAATTCCTCTTGTGGCACTTGCATCGATACTCCTTTTGCGTTTTGGCGGGAAAATTATAAAAGGTGATTCCCTAATTGCAATAATTTCAAGTTCTTCGCTTGCTGTCGGTATTCTACTTATATCATATTTCGGTTCAGGAACTGATATGAACAGTTATCTTATCGGAAGTTTATATGCTGTTGAAAAAAACGATGTTATTTTATCGGTTGTTCTTTCAATGGCAGTTATGACTATTTTCATTCTTATGTACAACCGTATTTTTTCTGTCACGTTTGACGAAGAATTCTCAAGGGCGACAGGAATGAAAGTGAATTTTTATAACACTGTAATTGCAATTTTAGTATCTGTCACAGTTGTTATCGGCATGAGACTTATGGGTGCTCTTTTAATATCGGCTCTTATTGTTTTCCCTGCCATATCGTCCATGAGGATTTTCAAATCTTTCTTTTCAGTTACTGTAAGTTCTGTTATAATCTCTGCTTTTTGCTTCCTCACAGGATTTTGTCTTTCCATTATTTTTGACTCAGTTCCTGCAGGCTCCTCAGTAACACTTGTTAATCTTTTTGTATTTATTGTCTTTTCTGTAATCGGAGCAATAAGAAAATAAAAATTATCTTCGTAATAGTACAATAAACCAATATGAACAGAAAAAACCATTGTTACCCAAACTTTGATAACAATGGTTTTTATTTCTGTGCAAATTTTTCCAAAAGCAAACATATGCTTTTCCTGTTTAAGCTATTTTGTTTCTGTGTTTGATTGTTCACCCTCAGCAAGTGCTTCTGCCCTTTTACGGTTAAATCTTTTTCTGAAAAGTTTATATATTCCAAAAGCACAGCCCACAGCAACAGTAAGAAGAAGCCCTGCAACATACGAACCTCTTTCAAGAACCAAAACTGCACTGAGACCAAGAATTGTGGTTATTACATAGAGAATTGCAACAGTTTCCTTCTGCGAAAATCCGCTGTCGAGAAGCCTGTGATGAAGATGTCCTCTGTCTGCACCCATTATGGGTTTGTGATTGATTGCTCTGCGGATAATTGCAAAGCAGGTATCAAACAGAGGAAGTGCCATAATGAGAAACGGAACTATGAAGGAAATTACCGCATAGCCTTTGAAAAGTCCTTGAATACATATTACGGAAAGCATATACCCAAGGAACTGGGAGCCTGTGTCACCCATGAATATTTTTGCAGGGTTAAAGTTATAAGGCATAAAGCCAAGGCACCCGCCTGCAAGTGCCGCCGCTATAATTGCAACATCCTGTTCTCCGCCAAGTATGGCAATGAAGAAAAGAGAAAATGATGCAATGGAAGAAACACCCACTGCAAGACCGTCAAGTCCATCTATAAGGTTAACCGCATTAGTAACTGCAATTATCCATATGACGGTTACGGGAATACTAAACATTCCAAGTTCCACAATGCCTGTCTCTGAAATAAATCCCGGAACACTTATGGCGCTTATTCTCACATTGTGAACCACCGCAACAAGTGCCGCAAGAATCTGTGCGACAAGTTTTATTAAAGCCCTGAGTTGCTTTACGTCATCAATAATGCTGACTCCCACAATTATTAGTGAACCTATGATGATGCCCTTAAGCTGCTGATCAAATTTTGCAAAACATAAAACCGCAATGAGAAATCCGTAAAAAATTGCAAGTCCACCAAGACGCGGAATCGGTTTTTTATGAATACGACGCTCATCATCAGGAACATCTACCGCACCTATTTTGTATGCAAGATTTTTAACAAAAGGCGTTGCCGCCAAACTGATTGCAAATGCTATTGAAAAGCACAGCACCAAAGTTTTAATATCCATACAAGACCTCACGTTTTATCTGTCTACATAGCCAAGTTTTCTGTGTACCTTGCGAAGAGTTTTTGATGCAAGGTATGCCGCACGCTGTGCGCCTTCTGTGTAGAGTTTGTTTATGTAATCCTTATTTTTACAAAGATCTGCATATCTTTCCTGCATTGGTCTGAGTTCTTCAATTACAGCCTGGGCAACTCTTTCTTTGAGTTCACCGTAGCCAAGACCTGAAAACTCATTAACGCTTTTTTCAACACTCTGATTTGTCACTGCAGAATAGATATTCAAAAGATTATTTACACCGTGTTTACCTTCTCTGAATGCAATTTCGCCTTCAGAGTCTGTCACAGCACGTTTGAATTTTCTCCTGATGGTATCGGGATCATCTAAAATTGAAATGAATCCGTTTACATTAGGATCAGACTTACTCATTTTTGATGTAGGATCCTGAAGACTCATTATTCTTGCCGCTTCTTTGGGGATATAGCCTTCGGGAACTTTGAACACATCTCCAAATACGCCGTTAAAACGGATTGCAATGTCACGTGCAAGTTCAAGATGCTGTTTCTGATCAATTCCCACAGGAACCAAATCTGTCTGATAAAGCAGGATGTCTGCTGCCATTAAAACAGGATAGGTAAAAAGACCTGCGTTTATATTATCTGCATGCTTTGAAGATTTATCCTTAAACTGCGTCATACGACTGAGTTCACCCATATAGGTAAAGCAATTTAGCACCCATGCAAGTTCAGAGTGAGCAGGAACATGAGATTGAAAAAACACTATGTTTTCCTCTCCGTCTATTCCGCATGCAAGATATTGTGTGAGAAAATCCATACATCTTTTTCTCAGTTGAGCGCTGTCCTGACGCACCGTTATGGAGTGAAGATCAACCACTGAAAAAATGCAGTTATAATCATTTTGAAGATTTACCCAGTTTTTTAATGCACCGAGGTAATTCCCCAGTGTGATACAACCTGTGGGTTGTATGCCTGAAAATATGGTTTTTTTGTCGTTCATTTTGTGTTACTCCTTAAATTCTCTTACTTATATGTATACTTATCATTCAAAAGATCTTAAAAACTCACATTCACCTGAGACTGTATATTTTTCCATTGCTGCAGGAATGAAGAAACTATCACCTGCACGAAAATCATACTCTTTGCCGTTATATGCGATTATTCCTGCTCCGTCGGTAAAAACAAGCATCTCAAATTTGTCAGTTTCCTTTTCTATCTCAACAAAAGTTCTTGTCTCATATTTTTCAACGGTAAAATATTCACACTTTGCTATTTGTTCGAACTTTCCGCCGGGAATCTCCACATCAGGTGAAGGCTCCGGAATATTTCCGATGTTTTCATAGTTGGTTGCAAGAACTGCTTTTTCAACGTGAAGAGGACGTTTGTTTCCGTCTTTGTCCACTCTGTTATAATCATACACTCTGTAGGTTGTATTTGAACTTTGCTGAATCTCGGCAATTAAAATTCCGTCACGGATTGCATGAATCGTACCTGAGGGAATATAGAGATAATCACCTTTTTTCACAGGCACATAGTTGAGGTGTTCCTCTAATGTTCCGTCTTCTATCGAACTTTTAAGTATTTCGGGACTTGTTCCCTCTTTAAGACCAAAAACAAGGTTTGCGCCCGGTTTTGCATCTATTATGTACCACATTTCTGTTTTTCCAAGTTCACCGTTTTCATGTTTTGCGGCAAATTCATTGTCGGGATGAACCTGAACGGAAAGAGAATCTTTAGCATCAAGAATTTTTACAAGAAGCGGGAAAACTTGTGTATCTTCCCTTCCAAGCATCTCTTTTTTATTTGAAAATATTACCTCTTTGAGCGTTTTTCCTTTATATTCTCCATCTGCAACAAGACTAAGTCCGTCATTATGGCAGGAAATTTCCCAACTTTCTGCGGCTGTATCGAAAGGTACATCCTTATTAAATTTTTTCTTTAAACTGTCTCCGCCCCAGATATACTGTTTAAAAATCGGCTGAGTTTTTATGGGATATATCATCTTTGCAATTCCTCCACTGTAATATCTTATAAAGAATATCATAAATATGACAAAAAGTCAAATATATGAGCAAATGCCATTTGGCAAATACGGTTTAAGACAAAGTTATAAACGCAACTGAATACGGAAGTATTGTTTCTTCCAAAACTACATTTTCGCCTTCGATTCTTCCGGTACAATTATAAAAATCTGCACTTTTATATTCCTTTTCAACTTCAATTACCGGATTGTATATCTTATCTGCAGAAATATTGAAAAGACCTATGTGAAGTTTTTCTTCTTCTCGTTTACATATTATATAGAGATACGGTGCTTTTTTGCACACCGCGGGAAGTTTTCTTCCGCATAACCATTTATATCCTTCTATAAGTTGTGACTGACGATAGTAATTTCTGAAAAGCCCGCTATATCCGCTGCATTTTGTCTTTATACACGTTGCGGCAAAGGTGTACACCATAAATCTCTGTCCTTTTTTGTTCTCATACATATAACATGCAGGGTATCTATCTTGCGCCTCACAAAATCCGGTTGTTCCTATGAGGCTTCCGAATGAACAATAAAATTCACTGAGTACTTTTGCTTCGGGGTTTGGTGTAATTCTGAAAAATCCCCCTTCCCGTTCTGTGGCGGCGCATATTATGTCATCTTGTTCAATAAAATATTCTCCGCTTGGTTTGGGTGCTTCCTCAATGTTTGTAAAACCTACGTCAACGCCCTTTTCCATCAGTATTTTTGCAGCGGCTATATCAAGAATCAACCCGCCTTTTATGTCGCTTTCCGTAAGACTTTTGGCGTTTTGACCAAAAACAAGGGATGCCCCCTCGGCGCTACCGTATGTTGTCGGAACAGAGCAATCCGTCACAAGCCACTGGCTTATAAGCGGAAGTATGCCATGATCGGCAAAAGCCATATAGGGAAATGTTTCGTCAAAATCCATTTCCGAAATACTATAGGGTGTTTCATACACCTTTAAACCTACAGTACTGCCTTTGAACCGTTTTTCTATTTCTTCATAAATCCCGGCATTTTCAACATGATTGTCTATATATCCTGTTTCATAGTTATCTTTGGAATTGTAGTCATGCATATATTTTAAAATTGAGTCTGTGTTTTTATCTGCACGAAGTATCATATCATACATTTCAAGATGAGATGCAGGAACTATAAACCTTGGTCTCGGATAGGTGTCACCCTCTGTCATGCACTCTATTCCTTCATTTGCACACCACACACTCTGTCCTCTTATGGTTTCTATCACGGAATTCATATTTGGTGCGTTATCTTTCCAGTACGGCGCACCTGTTAATCTTGCAAAGGGTTTTGTGTTTCCGGCAACTGTCTTGCATAAAGTCACAAAATCCGCACCCTCAATATGATATGACGCAGAATTTGCTGACATCCCTATTCTGATCTGAGGATCTATATCATGTACGGCTTTTTCTATTCCTTTTGCCACTTTTATGAGTGACTGCTCTGAAAGTTTAAAAAATGCTTCACGGTATTTGTTTGGTTTTCCCTCTGTAAGGTGCTTTGCAAGTTTTTCCCTCGAAATATCCTCACCAAGAATTTCACAAAGTTTTTTCATATGTGTATCGCAACAGCAACCTATGCTGTTTATCGGAAGTTTTCCTCCTGTAAGCGTGAATTCATCTTCGAGAAGAATTCTTTTCACTCCCGTTTTTGCGACATTTGAAAAGGTGGTGTATAAATCCTTGCAAAAATCATCGTCAAGAGGGCAAAACGCATTGGTTTCTTTTCCGTGAACACCCATTATTTTCCTGTATTTTTTCGCCGCCTCAACCTCTGTTTCGTTTGCCAGACTGCCGTATCCTATGGTGGGTACAACCCATGCATATACCTCAAAACCTGCCGTTTCCAGCATTTTTTTGTTATCCTCAAAAATGCTTTTCGTCCGTTGCTTTTTTTTATCATCCAAAAGAAAGCGATCGTATATCAGATAGATTCCGTCTGCTTTTGCTCTTTTCAGTTCAGAAATGGAAATTTCCCATTCTTTTTCGCTTCTCAATTTTGATTTGAACGGTATATTAACTTTATACATAATTAGCTCCTTTTGATTTTGCTCTATAAAATTATATCTCCTCTATTTTTATTTACAGTTATATAAAACAAAATTTCTGTCCTTATCAATTTGTTGTTTTAAATCATCCATTGACTTAAATTTAATCTCATCTCTCACTTTTTCAAGAAATTCAACTGTTATTTCTTCTCCATAGATATCGGATGAAAAATCAAATATATTTGTTTCAACAGTTACTGTCATTGCACACGGACTGACAGTTGGATTGTTGCCAATATTGGTTATCGAAAGATATTCTTTTCCATTTACATTTGTCCGGCTTGCATACACACCAAAAGGCGGAAGAAGAAAGGACGCAGGGAAACTGAGGTTTGCTGTTGGAAATCCATACTGATTTCCGATTTGTCTGCCCTTTTGCACTGTTCCTTTGACGCTGTAAGGTCGACCGAGAAATTTTTTAACTTCTTTCATATCCCCTTTTGCAATAAGAGTGCGAATAAAAGAACTGCTGACAGTTTGCATATTGCCCTCTGAATCTTCAAGTTTCACTTCATCCACAATTATGCACTTGATGCCGTAATTTTCGCAAATACATTTAAGCATTTGGGCATCTGCACATCTGTCCTTTGCAAAGCGGAAATTATAACCCACAACAACATGAGAACAATCAAGTTTTTCTTTTAATATATCTTTAACAAAACTTTCTGCATCAAGATCCATAAAATCTTTTGTAAGTTCCTGTCTGTGATATTCATCAAATCCGATTTTAAGAGCATATTCATTTGCATATTTACAGTTGTGATTAAGTCCTGCAAATCTCCCAATAAAAAACACGAGGGATTTTCCGCCGGTTTGTTTTGCGGTTTCGATTGCCACATTTAAAAGTTTCATATGTCCAACATGAAAACCGTCAAATTTACCTATTGCCACAACTGTCTTTTTTGTATTTTCCATTATCATCATCCTAAGACAGGCTGAGCCTGCAGCCATGCAACATATTAAAAAAATGCTTTCATGAGTCTGAGCACATTTTTATTTTTTTCATTATCTTTTACAACTTCTCCTATACAGAGAAATGTTTTGTTCATATCATATATCCGATATGTTCCAAGGGGTGCACCTATATATGAGGGTGCGCCATTTGTAATTCTCTTTTTTATGCCATCTGAAATTTCAAGTTCGGGCATATGAGAGAACACAGAATCCACAGGCGATAGAACCTCATTTAAGGTCCCGTTTTCCTTCCTTTGTTTCAGGCTTTCAAGGGTGTGGGAATTATCAATTGAAAAAACCGATGCTTTTGTACGTCGAAGCTCTGTCATAACAGCGCCGCACCCAAGGGCATTTCCGATATCGTGACAGAGGGTGCGTATGTAGGTACCCTTTGAACAGGCAACTTTCATATCAAATTCTTTTCCGTCAAAATTGGATATATCTATGGAATACACCGTTACAGATCTTGGTTTTCTTTCAACTTCTATGCCTTTTCTTGCAAGGTCACAAAGTTTTTTTCCGCCAATCTTTATGGCTGAATACATGGGTGGAATCTGCATTATTTCACCTTTGAACTTTTCTGAAATGCATTTAAGTTCATCAAAGGTAACATTAACTTCCGATTCTCTTATAACCTCTCCTGAAATGTCCTGAGTGTCGGTTTGAATGCCGAGTCTTACTTTTGCAACATATTCTTTATCAGAAAAAGTGAGCATATCACACACTTTTGTACCTTTCCCGATGCATATGGGAAGAACACCTGTTGCATCGGGATCAAGAGTTCCCGTGTGTCCTACTTTGCGTGTATTAAAAATTTTTCTTATAACATTTACCACATCATGGGATGTGTACCCTTTTTCTTTATCTACTATAACGATTCCGTTTACTGTTTCCAAAATCACACCAACTTTTCAAGTTCATCCAAAAGAAGATTCATGGAAGTTTCAAGGTCTTCTTCCATTGTAACACCCGATGCTCTCACATGACCTCCGCCGCCGAATTTTTTTGCAACAGCAGACACATCAACATATCTGTTAGAACGAAGACTTACTCTTGTTTCCTTTTCACCGATAACTTTAAACATCAAACCAACTTCAACGCCCTGTCCTGAACGGGTGAGTCCTATCCATGCATCGGCGCTGTGCATCTGGGCACCTGATTTTTCGAGGGCTTCGGAATCAACATATGTTGTGCAGACCTTTCCGTCAAAATGATATTGCATACGGGCTGTCACAAATTTCAAAAGATTCATTTCCTCCATAGAATGAGTTGCAAAAAGGAGTCTCATTATCTCATCAGAATCAATCTTTTGTTCATATAGTGATGCCACAATTTTATGAGTGTGAGACGTAGTGTTGGAATATTGAAAACCGCCTGTATCATCCGCTATTGCAACAAAGAGCCTTTTTGCTATTTCAGGATTCATTTCCACACCCATATCTTTTATCAGGGCGTGAATTATCTCACCTGTTGCACTTGCCGTTGGATTTATCAGGTTGTAATCTGCAAAACCCTCATTTGTGCCGTGATGGTCAATGCAGACAGTTTGTTTCGCTTTTTTGAACACTTCGTCATAGACATCAAGCATCATATATGTAGCGGCAACATCAACGCTGACTGCAATTTCCCATTCAAACTCACCCTTCTCATAGGACTCATCCCATATAAATTCAAGTCTTGGGGTGACAGGAGTCGGGAGTTTCACTTTCGCATTTTTGCCCATTGCTCTTAAGGCAAGCAAAAGAGCCGACACAGAGCCCAGACAGTCTCCGTCGGGGCTTCTGTGAGGTATGAGTATGAAGTTGTCATTTTCCTTTAAAAACTTTGCAATTTCCTTGGTTGTATGCATATTTATTCACCCTTAATTTTCATTTATCTTTTTGATAAGGTCATTTATGTGTGCACCATAGTCAATGGAATTGTCAAGAACAAAGGTGGGTTGAGGAACGGCACGAAGATTGAGTCTTGCACCGATTTCTCTTTTTATAAACCCTGTGGCACTTTTGAGTGCCTTTATGGAATTGTCCTTTTCTTCCTGACTTCCCATTACGCTTACATATACTTTTGCATACTTAAGGTCTTTTGTCACATCAACGGCAATTACACTTACCATTGACGAAAGTCTCGGATCTTTTATTTCTCTGAATATGGAAGAAAGTTCACGTTTGAACTCTTCCTTAATTCTTTCCATTCTGTTACTTGCCACTTATATCACCTTCCCTGTGGCTCATCAGTCTTTAACTTCTTCCATAATGAAAGATTCAATAACGTCGCCTTCTTTGATGTCGTTGTAGTTTTCAATGCCAATACCACATTCGTATCCTGACGCAACTTCTTTTACGTCATCTTTGAAACGACGGAGGCTTGACAGTACACCTTCGTGAATGATGATGCTGTCACGGACAATTCTAACCTGTGAATTTCTTGAAATCTTACCGTCCTGAACATATCCGCCGGCAATTGCGCCAACACCGCTCACTTTGAATACGTCTCTAACTTCAGCATGACCAAGGAGAACTTCCTTGAATTTGGGAGCAAGCATACCTTTCATAGCGGATTCGATTTCTTCAATTGCGTGATAGATTACGCGGTAGAATCTGACATCAACATCATTTGCTTTGGCAGATTCAAGAGCGCCGCCTGCAGGTCTTACGTTAAAGCCTACAATGATAGCATTTGATGCTGCTGCAAGCATAACATCAGATTCTGTCACACCGCCAACACCGCCATGGATGCAATTTACTCTTACTTCTTCATTTGAAAGTTTTGAAAGTGACTGTTTTACTGCTTCAACAGATCCCTGAACATCGGCTTTGACAATGATGTTGAGGTCTTTCATTTCACCCTGCTGAATCTGATTGAAGAGATCATCCAGAGATACGGCTGTGCGTGCATTGATGTTTTCTTCCTTAATCTTCTGTTTTCTCTTTTCAACAACGGCTCTTGCTTTTCTTTCATCATCTACTGCATAGAAAACATCGCCGCCTTCGGGAACTTCGGAAAGACCGATGATTTCAACCGGAACAGAAGGACCTGCTTTTTTCACTTTGTTTCCTCTGTCATCAACCATTGCTCTGACTCTTCCAACACTGGTTCCTGCAACAATAATGTCACCTGCTTTGAGTGTACCGTTCTGAACAAGAACTGTTGCAACAGGACCTCTGCCTTTATCGAGACGTGCTTCAATAACTGTACCTTTTGCACGTCTGTTGGGGTTTGCTTTGAGTTCTTTCATATCGGCAACCAGTGTTACCATTTCGAGAAGTTCGTCTATGTTCTGATTGAATTTTGCAGAAATCGGAACGCAGATTGTTGAACCGCCCCATTCTTCGGGCACGAGTTCATATTCTGTGAGTTCCTGTTTGATACGGTCAGGGTTTGCACCCTCTTTATCAATTTTGTTGATTGCTACTATTATTGTAACCCCTGCTGCTTTTGCGTGGTTTATTGCTTCGATTGTCTGAGGCATAATTCCATCATCTGCAGCAACAACAAGGATGGCAACGTCTGTTACCTGAGCACCTCTCATACGCATTGCTGTGAATGCTTCGTGTCCGGGGGTATCGAGAAATGTGACTTTCTTGTCACCAACTCTTACCCTGTAAGCACCGATATGCTGAGTGATACCGCCAGCTTCTTTTGCAATTACGTTTGTGTTACGGATTGCATCAAGAAGTGAAGTTTTACCGTGGTCAACGTGTCCCATAACAACAACAACGGGTGAACGGGGTTCCAGATCTTCGGGTGCATCTTCGGTGTCATTGAAAAGACGATCTTCGTCTGTAATGATAATCTCTTTTTCTATTTTGAATCCAAGGTCTTCGCCGATGAGCATCGCTGTATCAAAGTCGATGTTCTGGCTGATTGTTGCCATAATTCCAAGTTCAAAAAGTTTTTTAACAACTGATGTTGCAGGAAGTCCCATTCTTTCTGCAATATCCGCAACAGAAATTTCGTCGGGAACAAGCACTGTTTTGGGGCCTTCTTCCTTGGGCTGCTCTTTTTTCTTTTTGTTGTTGTTGAAGATTTCTTTTTCCACCTGTTTTTTAACAGGGTTATTGTTCTTTTTGATTTTCTGTTTCTTCTGAGATTTACCTTCAACTTTATCAATGTCTACAAGTTGTTCAATTTTGCCTGTGTCAAGTTTTTCAAGGTCAACATTATTCTGACGTGTGTCTACAACTGTCTGATTAACTTCCTTTTTGATTTCTAAAGTTTCAGGTTCAATTTCTTCTGCTTCAACTGTGGGTTGTGCAACAGGTTCAGGCTCTTTGCCATCTTTCTTTGCCTGTTTTGCTTTTGCCTCTTCTTTTTCAGCCTTTAAAGACGCATAATATTCTTCTATTGTGTCACCTTTGTCATACTGATTGAGATATGTCATAAGAATGATATCAATATGTTTGTATTCAAGAACCGTCATGTGATTTTTTGCTTCAAATCCATATTTTGCAAGAAGTGCAATAAGGTCCTTGCTGGATACGTTAATATATTTTGATATTTCGTGAACTCTGGGGTTAGTATTTTTTGCTTTAGCCATATTATCACTCACCTTCCTTAATATTAGCCTGAATATGGTTTAATATTCCTTTTGCAAAACCCTCATCATTTACCGATACAACGGCATTATAAAAATTGCCTATTGCACCGCCGAGAGTTTCTTTGTCTGCAATTTCAGCATATGGGACATCATAGAAACTGCAACTGTCTGTGATATTCTTTTTTGTGTTGGCACTTGCATCTTTTGCGAGCAAGATAAGATATGACGAGCCAAATCTTATTGCCTCTTTACAGGCACTTTCGCCGCTTGAAACTCTTCCTGCCCTTTTGGCAAGGCCTAAAAGTCCGAGTGCTTTTTTCATTCATATCACTCCACATCTTCGGGTTTTACAAATTCTTCTATTTGGGCATATACGCTTTCGGGAAGTTCGCATTTGAAACTTCTTGAAAAACTTTTTTTCTTCACTGCCATTTCAAAGCATTTTTCATTAGGACAAATATAAAGTCCTCTGCCTCCGTCAAAACTGTTATTAAACGATGCCGATATACTGCCGTCAGACAGTTTATATATTCTTATGAGTTCAGACCTTATCTTACATTGTCTGCACCCTGCACACATTCGTGTGTTTTTCTCTTTGCGGGCCATAACCTCACCCTGCCTTATTCGGCATCGCTTTTGATGTCGATTTTATATCCTGTGAGTCTTGCGGCAAGACGTGCATTCTGGCCTTCTTTGCCGATTGCAAGAGAAAGTTGATGATGAGGCACAATAACATGTGCTTCTTTTTCTTCGGGGTTAACTTCCAAAGATACAACTTCTGCAGGATTAAGACTTGCACGGATAAATTCTGCAGGATCTTCGCTGTAGCGTACGATGTCAATTTTTTCACCGCCCAGTTCATCCACAAATTTTGAACACGGGTTCCTTTTGCACCGATACATGCACCTATGGGATCGACATTTTTGTCATTTGACCATACTGCAATTTTTGTTCTTGAGCCCGCTTCTCTTGAAACACTTTTAACTTCAACAACTCCGTCTGCAATTTCGGGAATTTCTTCTGCAAAAAGTTTGGCAACAAGAGCGGGACGTGTACGGGATACGTTAACAACAGGTCCTTTTGTTGTTTTTCTTACTTCTGTTACATACACCTTTAATCTCTGATGGAAATTGTAACTTTCTGTGCTCACCTGTTCACCGGGAGCAAGATATGCTTCTGTTTTTCCGATATCAAGATATATATTTCTTTTTTCAATTCTCTGAATTGTTCCTACTACAACTTTATGCTCTTTTTCGGAAAATTCGTCATATATGAGATTTCTTTCTGCTTCTTTGATTCTCTGAAGCACAACCTGTTTTGCAGTCTGGGCTGCAATTCTTCCAAATGCCGCAGGAGTATCTTCAATGTTTACAACGTCACCGATTTCATATGTTCCGCTGATGTTTTTTGCATCATCAAGAGAAATCTGGCACAAGGAATCCTGAACTTCTTCCACAACTTCTTTGCAGACAAAAACTTTTACTTCGCCTGATTCTCTGTCAATGTTTACAAGGACATTATTCTGATTTGTGTTGTAGTTTCTTTTGTATGCAGACACAAGTGCAGCATCTATTGCATCAAGAATAAGGTCTTTTGAGATGTTTTTTTCTTTTTCAATTTCGTTTAATGCTGTTAAAAATTCGCTGTTCATTTTGTTTACCATTCCCTTCTGTATTTTTTACCATATTATTGCAAGTCTGACAGATGCAACAGAGGATTTTTCAAGTTCCAATGTCTCTTTGCCTGACTCTAATTTAATGATTCCGTTATCGAGCCCCAAAAGTTTTGCAGTTATGATTTTCTGACCGTTTATGGCTTTGTATAGTTTAACGTCCACATCACGTCCGGCAAACCTTTCAAAATCTTTATCCTTTTTCAGTTCCCTGTCAATGCCAGGAGATGAAACTTCAAGCATATAGGCTTGGGTTATGGGGTCTTTTTCGTCAAGTATGTCACTTAATGCTTTGCTGACCGCTTCGCACTGGTCAATGGATACTCCGCCTTTTTCATCATCAACATCAATGATGACCCTTAAAACATAGTCAGGGCCTTCCTTTTTAAATTCCACATCGTCAACAAAGCAATTGTTGGCAAGGGCTATTGGCGAGGCAATTTCAAAAACAGTCTGTGTTACTTTATTGTCTGCCATTCTATCACTCCTTTCGGATAACGGACTAACGAAAAGAGTGGGTTTTTCAACCCACTCTAATCACAAGTACAATATTTACTTTATTATAATAACACAAATGTTTCCAAATTGCAAGCATTTTTTTATTTTTAATGGTTTTTAATTATTACGAACACCACATGTGTCAATTTATGAAGAAAAATCATATAATGTAACGCGACCTTATATGCCGGAGTATAGTTTTATATGGGAGGTTATAACGAAGTTTCCTATACAGTAAATAAACAGCCTATCACTTTTTCGGAGTGATAGGCTATTTCTCATTTAACATTATCTTTTCTATTTAAAATCATTGATAATAATCTTTTCATTAAGCATATCTCCTTATTCTACAAAGGCATATTCTCCCATAAATAATATTTCACCATTTGCATCATCACGGATAACATAGGTAAACGGAGTATCAAACTTCACAACAATCGGTTCAGGCGGCACAGATGTAGTACCTCCAAATAAACCTGTAACTGCTGCAGCTTCAGTTCCTCTTTCGTCAACCTTGATATACGTTTTATGCATAGCCGCCATCAAATACATATTTCCCTTATCAAACATCTTTCTGAAATCTGCTTTCTTGTCTTCAAAAGCATCCACAACACCGAGGTTATTCATAATATCTATAAGAGATGTGTCAAACTCACTTTCGAATTTAGGAATACTGAGTTTTATTCTTTTGTTTGCAAGACTTTTGTTTTCAATAAGACCTGATAAAGTATTTTCGCTATAGTCACCCCTTATTAAATACATTGAAACATCAAAATCATAGGAAAGCATTTCTTCTGCTGTTTCATCATAAACTCTGTTTTTATATGGAAGTGCCAGAACTTCAGTGCCGTTTTCGTTGTAATAGCCATAGTATGCGGTTTCGTTCATAAAGTCCGTCTGTTTTTCAGCACCATTTCTGTCGGTAAAAATGTCTTTCTTTGTTGCATCTTCATCAAATTCATTCTGCCATGCCCCTTTGAAATATACAGCGTTCAAAAGTGCCATAATAAAACGCTCATCTTGTGCCAATTCATCTGTTATGATGCCGTCTATCTTATCGTTTGTCTTTTCTTTTACCCAACTGTTAATTTCGCCCGCAATCTTATCCCGGGTTGAACTGTTCACTTCAGCGTCATAAAAATTTTCGAGAGTGTTTTGGTAACTTTCAGAAAATTTTTGTGTGGTGTTGGTTTTGTTAATCCAAAGTGCATTTGCAATATCAAGTTTTAGTATGTCTGCTTTCTGATAGCCTTCAATAAGTTTTTTTGCATACTCATTATATTCATCCAAGTTGTCAATATCCAAAGTATTCAAAATCTCTGTTTTAGTATTTCCGTCAGCCCCGTTTGCCGCCATAGCAAAAGCCATTTTGATTGACAACGGCGAGAACATATAGTTCGTATTTGTCGGCATCTGTGATTTTAATTTATCCGCAAAGGTCATGTTATCAGGTTTACTGATGCCGGAACTTGCATATACTCTTACGAGAGTTACAATAGCCTGCTCTGTGGTGTAATTCTCCTTCGGAGCAAAGTTATTGTTCCCAACACCTTTCATAATGCCCATATTGCAGATCCTCTGAACAGCACTCATCGCCCAATCGGAAATTTGTGCGTTGTCCGAAAATTCATAATACAATTCTGTGCTTACCAAATCAGGATGCACTATGTTTATAAGACGGTTTAATATTGTTGCCGCTTCTTCACGGGTTAACAAGTCATTGGGGGCAAATTGCGCTTTAGATTTACCCTTTATAATTCCCATTGTGTTAAGAATACGAACTTTCATATTGTCCGTATCCACAAAAACAATATGTCCGTCATCAACCGGAAGGTTACCGAATTCTGAAACATAATTATATGCAAGTTCGCAAAACTTTTCACGGGTGATTGCTCCGGGGAAGTTATAGTTTCCACCGGCATTTGTTATATTAAGTGCGTGTGCTTTGTCAATGTCAGCCCAAGCCCACTCACTTGCCTCAACAGATGTTGCAGAAGTTATTGGTTCCGAGTCATCCGTATTTGCACCCGGATCACCGTCTCCCATAATTGCGCTGTATTTAACATTAACAGTGCTTTCATCCAGCGGCTTATTGAGTTCATATTTTTCTATGAGTTTCATCACTGTCCTGTCATCTGATAACTCACGCAGTGCTTTGTCAATCAATATATACAAAGTTTCATCACCTGTCGGCTCTGACAATTCCTCATATGGCGAACCTGCCAGGCCTTCTCTGAACACTATTGCATATTGTTCGCCATGCTTTGTAGAACGGTTGCCATTTTCATCAAAAGTGATATTATATGTTTTCAAATACTCTCTTGAATAATCTATTATGTTATCTCTTTCCTCCGTAACCGAAATAGCAGAAATAGCACAATCAATCTCACCACTAACAACTGCCGGAATGAGTTTGTCAAATGACATATTAACAAACTCAATGTCAAATCCTATTTTTTCACCGACATAATTCATAAGGTCAATATCAAAACCGGTAAGTTCACCATTTTCATCATAATACTCGAAAGGCTTAAAATCAGCACTTGTTCCGACTTTAATTATTGCTTTCTGCATTGGGCCGTCAATTCCGTCTGCGAAAGTTACCCTTGACATTGAAAAAAACATCATGATTGCTAAAATGATTGATAATAACTTTTTCATTATATGTACCTCCTTACTGACCTAACAGGGTTATTTCGTATTCCTTTTCATAAATTCCAATACGACCTACATAACCATTTCCGTACACTTTCGGTTCCGCTCTATCCTGCGGAAAAATTATTATTTTGTTATTCTCCGGTTTTCCAAAATCAAGTCCCCATTTCTCACCTCTGTAAACGCCATCATGGATTTTTGAATCTTTTCCATACACCACTGAAGATATGGCAATCAGTACAGCGATTGTAAGTATTAACACTATGATTTTCTTCATCGTTTCCACTCCTTATGAAATAGCATGAATATCCATATTTTACCATATATCAAAACATCAAGCCAAAATCCGGATATCTTTTCATTTTGTACTCCAAACTGTTTCATAGTATTCCGCCGTTTTTTAAAGGAAAATGTTTCCTTACATATAATACAAATTCGAATATAAAAAGGTTGCATTCTATTTAAATATTGCTCCATCTGTAAAGGGGAAAAGTTCTTTGCATCATCCAAATATTTATAGATTGGTGTTTTCGACAACTCACCTTTAATATTTTAAACAAATCGTGAATGGAAAAATGTTACTCAAAATTCCTATGAAATGAAGAAACAAAAACTTAAAAATGACTGTCACTTTCAAGTCATTTTAAATTTTTGATATATTCCATTGGCGTGATTCCAACCTTGCGCAAAAAACTTCTGTAAAAAACAGAGTAGTCGCAAAATCCTGAATTTAAGGCAGCGACGCAGGCACTTTCACCTGCATTCAAAAGTGATTGTGCTTTAATAATTCTGCGTTCATTGATGTAATTACCTAACGTGAACCCGGTCTCTTTTTTAAAAAATTTATACAAATTTTTTTCTGACATAAAGAAATGCTGCGACAGTTTTTTGTAACTTAAATCTTCAGACAGATTTTCGTCTATAAATTTTATGATTTCCATAGTTTTTGTGCTATATACGCAATGCTGATTAAAGTTATATGATATACTGTTTTTCTCTGCCTTTATTAATAATGTTAAAAGAGAAAAAGCAGAAGAATAATCCTCATAGAGAGTATTTAATGAAAGAGATTGTTCTATTTCCTCAAATATTTTGCCTAATTGAAATTTTTCAACAGATATACTGTCAACAATTAACAATTTCCTTTTTAAAAGGATGGAATATAGTTCAAAATCCGAAATGTTAAATCGGCCAAATATTTCTTTCGTGAATAAAATTCGCTTTCTGTAATATCTGCAGGAATTTTTTATAATAGGACGATGAAGCATACCGTTTGCTATTATAATCATCGAACCTTCTTCCACGCAATAGCGCTTCCCTTCAAAAGAGAAATATAAATCACCCTGTAAAAAATAATAAACTTCAAATTCATTGTAATGCGTGTGTACTTCAAATTCGCTGTTTGGCTGAGCATTGTTTGTTAATGATGAAAATAATTGTATCGCGCCACCCAGTCCGGTGTAATTAATTGAAAAATCGGATTCGGTCATATTAAAACTCCCTTGGTAGAAAAACGCAATAATATTATCTGATAGTGCAATTTTAATTGCGTATAAGATATGATATTATAATATCACAATCTGAAATATCGGTCAATAAGAAAGGATTGAAATTATGTATAAAACCGAACCCCACCTACACGTGCAGGAAATAAGTGCCTGCTCACATCTGTGTGCAGCCGATATGGTCAAAATGTACTATGATGCCGGATATAAAACCATATTTATTTCCGATCATTTTATGCCGTATTATTTTAATTCTCTCGGTGATATAACCTGGCATGATAAAGTAACAATTTTTTTATCAGGATATTATAAAGCCAGGGAAGCGGGCAAAAAGTATGGAATGAATGTGCTTTTGTCTGCGGAAGTGTCCTTTGACGATTCGCCAAATCATTATCTTGTATACGGAATAACAAAGGAATTTCTTGAAGCATTTCCCGACTGGTGTTACAGGGGAACTGAGAATTTTTCAGAAATTGCCAAATCGAATAATATTTTTGTTGTACAAGCCCACCCCTACAGGGATGGTGAATGTTTCCCCACACCCGAATATGCAGATGCTTTTGAGGTTTATAATTCAAGCCCGAGGCATAATGATTCTAACGATATGGCAGAAAAATGTGCCAAGCAACATAGATTATATATGACTGCAGGCTCTGATGCACACAGAGTGGAGGACGTTGCCAAAGGCGGAATTTTAACTGAAACCGAAATCTTTAGTGCAGATGATTATATTGAAGTGATTAAAAGTGGCAGTTTTCAGATTTTCAAGGGGTGATACCATGATATATTTTTTAAGCGATTTGCACAGTAACATAAATTTTTCAACTCTTAAAAACTATCTTGACATTGCAACAGATGATGATTTGTTAATTATTCTTGGGGATATTGGTCTTAAATTTGAAAAAACTCAGCAAAACAGAGAATTTGATGATTACTTTTTATCCATAAATAAAAAAATTGCATTTATAGACGGAAATCATGAGAATTTTGACTATTTAAAAACTTTTCCCGAGAAAGAATGGAATGGCGGCACTGCTGGCAGGATTACAGAAAATATTATTCATTTAAAGAGAGGTAATGTTTATACAATAAACGGGAAAAAATTCTTTGTTTTTGGTGGATGTAAAAGTTCAGACAAGTGGAAAAAGGCAGGATTATGGCATCCCGATGAAATGCCAAATGATGATGAATTGACACTTGCATACAAAAATCTAAAGATACATAATTACGAAGTAGATTATGTGTTGACTCATAAATATGAGAAAGGTTCTGAATATGACGAACTACAAAAATTAACTGATTTTATAGATAACAATGTGAAATTTAATAAATGGTATTCCGGTCATTGGCATGTAAATGAAAAGATTGATGACAAACATATTATTGTTTACGATAAATTGATAAGCGTTGATTGATTCTGCTTTTCAGGCTATGCCATTTTGTGAGGGATAGAAAAATGCACTTAACAAAGCCCATATGCTTCATTAAGTGCATTTTTAAATATCGTATTTTTCAAACTTGCCTTTTTCGATTTATCAAAGGTTATAATATCTGTCAAATTCTGCAGGATGTGGAATTGCCGCCATACTTCTGACTTCTTCTCTCTTTCCTTTGATGAAGTTTTTGATAAGTTCTTCAGGGAATACTCCGCCCTCTGTGAGATATGCATAATCTTTTTCAAGGGCATCAAGTGCTTCATCAAGAGATGTGGGAAGAGATTTAAGTTTTGCCTTTTCTTCATCGCTTAAGTGGAAAAGGTTGAAATCATAAGGTCCCCAACCTTCTTTGTGAGGATCAATTTTATTTTTTATTCCGTCAAGTCCTGCCATAAGTATTGCCGCATAGCAGAAATACGGGTTACAGGTTGCATCAGGGTTACGGAGTTCAAAACGTCTGAGGTTTGGCGCTTTTGCATATGCAGGAATACGGATTACTGCACTTCTGTTAGATGTTGCATATCCAACTGTTACAGGTGCTTCAAATCCGGGAACAAGTCTTTTGAATGAGTTTGTGCTGGGGTTTGTGATTGCACAAAGAGATGCAATGTGTTTTAAAAGTCCACCCATGAACCAATGTGCTTCCTGACTGAGGTGGGAATAGCCGTCATCGTCGGAAAATACAGGTTCGCCGTCTTTTAAGAGGAGCATATGTACGTGCATACCGTTTCCAGCCTCTCCTGCCACGGGCTTTGGCATAAAGGTTGCAGACATTCCGTGTTTGATTGCGGTGTTATGGATAATATATTTAATGTTCATTGTGGCATCTGCCATTTTTACCATTTCACCAAGTTCGGGTTCAATTTCAAACTGACCTGCAGCGCCAACTTCGGGGTGGTGATAGTTGAGAGCAATTCCTGCATCTTCTATGAGCATACACATTTCGCTTCTCGCTTCATAGGAAACATCAAAGGGTTTTGCAATATGATAGTTTTTCTGCTTTGGTACAACACATCCATGACCTTCAACTGCGGTGTTCCAATGTGCCTGACGGGCATCTATTGAATAGCCCACAGAGTTTGGTGAAACGTCCCATGAAACATCATCAAAAAGATAAAACTCAAATTCGGGTAAAATGAGCATTGTATCTGCAACGCCTGAATCTTTCATAAACTGTGTTGCTGCCTTTACGATGTTTCTCGGATACTGGGGAAGAGGTCTGTTGGAAGGATAGTCAATGATCATTGCATCCCCTGTCATTGAAAGTGTGGGGATCTCGCAGAAAGGATCAATTACTGCGGTATCGGGATCAGGAATGAAAACCATATCACTTTTTTCAACCATTGCATAGCCATAGTTTGATGCATCAAAACCAATTCCGTTTTCCATTGTTTTTTCCGAGAAATTATTTGCAGGAATTGTTACATGGCGATATTGACCGTTGATGTCGACCATCTTAAAGTCCACCATTTTGATGTCTGAATCCTTTATCATTTTCATTACGTCTTTTACAGTCTTTTTCATATTTTTGTCTCCTTTATGAAATTATTTTTCTGCTAAAATACTCTCATCACGTTCGAGAGGTACTGAAAACAACTGATTTTTATCCTCCTCAGGCTTTTTGCCGTCTATAAGAATCTGAACTTTTTCTATGCCTGAAATTCTTGTAAGAGAATTTACCACAGAATATACTATTGTTTTTTCTTTAGCTGATCCGCTTTCAAAACCTCGTGTAAATTCGCTTGTAAAGTTTACAAAGCAAACTTCCTCTGTGGTTTCTATGCTGATTAGCTCTGTATTTGAGGGAATGGTTTCATAATAATCATCGGATACAGGGCCTTTTATTAGTTCTGTAATAACCGTTTTTTCAACACTGTTGTCTGACATTACAGCCTTTCTTGTCTCGGCATACAGTTTCTTACCTTTTTTATCGGTGAAATACAAAGTTACAAATTTTTCAGTTTGTGTTCCTTCACCTGTGGGTGATTCTGTCATAATCTTTTCACTTCCCATGGGAAGAATTATATCTCCGTTTCCGAAAGAATCACACATATCCTTGCCATTTACATAAAACTTTACCTTTTTTATGTTTTCAAACTGACACAAGGTACAAATTATTGAATATCTTGCAAGAAGTTCACCGGATGCATTACCTTCTTGTGAAAGACTTTCGTAATAATCTCCACCCAGGTCAACATTAACGGTTGTAGGATCAGACTGTGATAGTGAAACCCCGCGAAGTGTCACACTTTCAGGAATGATTGCCCCATATTCCTGAGACGAAGGTCCCAAAAGAAGCTTTTCCATAACAGATTTTACCAGGGTTACTCGGTCTGAAAAATCTTCCTTTGAAATATGTACCGTTTCGTACACCAAAGATGTGTGAGAAGAATCTGTGAAATAGAGTTTGACTTCTCTCATTCCGTCAGGAATATTTCCTGAGCAAGAAGAAAGAGTCAAAACAAAGACAAGACACAAACAAAGTGATGATATCAGTTTTCTCATATTTCTTCCTCCTCTTCTTTTTCAGGAACTGTGTCCGGAAGAATTATTCTGAATGTTGACCCCTTTCCCGGATCGCTTTCAACTTCAATTGTACCGTTATGATATTTTACGGCAGAAAGAGCAATCGAAAGTCCAAGTCCTGTTCCGCCGGTTTCACGGGACCTTGCTTTGTCAACTCGGTAAAATCTGTCAAATATTTTGTCTGTATCCTCTTTTGATATACCAACCCCTGTATCACGAACTTCTATTGTAACAAAACTATTTTTTTGCTCTAATGCAACAAGTACATATCCGTCAGAATCGGTATATTTTATGGCATTATCAACTATGTTATATATACCCTGCCACAATACATCCTTGTTTGCCATAAGAAAGATTTCTCCGGGTGCACTGGTAACAAGCGTTATATCCGCCTTTTTTGCAAGGGGCTGAAGATTTTTTTCAATGCCCTGAACAATGTCGTTGAGGCTTATGAGTTCAAGGTTTTTATTTTCATCATTTGAATGAACATCCATTTTTGTTATGTATAGAAGTTTATTAACAATTCGGTTAAGTCTGTCAACTTCGTTATTCATATCTGTCATAAACTCTCTTACATAGTCCATTGTGATGTCAGGTGTCTGAAGTATTGAATCTGCCATAAGTTTTATGGAGCTGAGCGGGGTTTTCAGCTCATGAGATGCATCAGACACAAACTGAACTCTTTGCATCTCAAGGTTTACAACCTTCTCGCTCATCATATTGAAGGCTTCACCAAGACGTGAAATTTCATCATTTCCGGATATGTCAAGTTTTTCATCTAAAATTCCATCATCACTCATAGATGTTATTTTAGATGTGAAATCCACAATTCTTTTTGAAACAATATTTGCCACAATAAATATGACCACGCCTATCAGAATCGAAATGACAATAATAAGAAATATCATTTCTGTTAAAATAGCATCTATAAAGTGAGATGTGGTGTCCGGAACATATATAATATTCACCACACCCAAAATTTTTCCATCAGAATTAATTATAGGTGCTGCAGCATCAAAACTAATTATATCATCTCTGTCATAACGCACAAATCCGTCTGTACCATTTATGGCTGAAAGAACAGATGGTCTGACTTGAGCAACACCGAGAAGATTTTGGTTATTTTGTGAATCATACAAAACCGTTATATCCTTCCCGAGAACAAGCACCCTCATTTGTGAATCCACTCTAAGTCCTTTTAAAAAACGGTCAAAACTAATCGTATCAAGATATCCCGTTTCATCATCTATATATTCAGCCGCGAAACTTGCAACCATATTAGAGGTGGTTGTGACATTGATTTTTTCCTCATCATACAAATAGCTCTTCATGCTTGTGAGAACATAGTACCCGAAAAGCAAAAGCGTGATAAGCATAATGAGAAAGTATGTAAAAACAAGTTTTGTGGTTATACTTGCAAATTTTCCTTTAAATTTCGTTGAAATAATAGCCGGCACCCCATTTTGTCAAAAGATATTTCGGTTCTGCTGCATTTGGCTCAATTTTTTCTCTGAGCCTTCTGATGTGAACGTCAACGGTTCTTGCATCACCCGGATAGTCATATCCCCATATAAGATCAAGAAGATTATCTCTTGAATATACTCTTCCCGGATTTGTCACAAGAAGATCCATAAGGTCGAACTCTTTTGATGTGAGATCTGTTGTTTTTCCGTCTATGGTAACTTTTCTCTGATTGTAGTCAAGTTCAACAGCTCCTATTCTCACCCTTGTTCTGTCTCCTTTGGGTGCAATGGGGGTTATTCGCCTCATTATAGCCTTTACCCTTGCTTTGAGTTCTAAAATGTTAAAGGGCTTTGTTATGTAGTCGTCAGCACCATATTCAAGACCCAATATTTTGTCCATATCTTCGGTTTTTGCAGTAAGCATAACTATTGGGATGTTGGAAAATTCTCTGATTTTTTGACATACTGAAAGACCGTCAAGTTTTGGAAGCATCAGATCAAGAATTATTATATCAAGATTTTTATCTCTTGCCTGGCGAAGTGCTTCTTCTCCGTCATATGCAGTTTCCACCTGATAGCCTTCCTGTTCAAAGTTGAACTTCATACCTTTCACAAGGAGTTTTTCGTCGTCAACAATCAGTATTTTCATTCTATCCGTCCCCTCCGACCGTTATTATATCCTTAATATTTTCATACTTTTCTTTGCCAATTCCGTCAACATTTTGTATTTGAGATTTATGTTTGAAATCTCCATTGACCTTTCGATAATTTATGATATTCTCTGCCGTTATCTCTCCGATTTTCGGCAAGGCAATCAAATCATCTTTGGTTGCAATGTTAATGTTACAAGGATTTTCCGTAGAATATTCACCGTGTGTGAAATATGCCTCCACATAAGAATCCGATTTGCCCAAAACATTTATTACACAGGGTTCGATAACAATCATATCCGCATCAAAAGATTCGGGATCGCCATCTTCTGTAAGTCCGCCTGCTCTGTATATCAAACTATGGACTTTTGTACCCTTTTTTACACTGTATTTCCCGGGATATTTTACCTCCCCTTGAAGTTCTACAATTACATCCTCCGTATCTTTAAACTCCACGCCTGTAATCCTTATTGTATTAATATCGGTTTTTTCTTCATACCAATAACCGAAATGAGAAATGAGGAAAAAACATAAGGTATATCCTGCATATTTAAAAAGGGTTTCAAGTTTCATTTTTACTCCAGAAAATCTTTCAATTTTTTGCTTCTGCTTGGATGACGGAGTTTCCTAAGTGCTTTTGCTTCAATCTGTCTGATTCTCTCACGGGTAACTTTAAACTCTCTTCCAACTTCTTCAAGGGTTCGTGCTCTTCCGTCGTCAAGACCGAAACGAAGTCTCAAAACTTTTGCTTCTCTTGGCTGAAGAGTGTCCAAAACGCTCATAAGTTGCTCTTTCAAAAGCATAAAGGCTGCCATTTCAGATGGCGCGGGAGCATCGGAGTCCGGAATAAAATCACCGAGGATACTATCTTCTTCCTCACCTATAGGAGTTTCCAAAGACACGGGTTCCTGAGCAATTTTCATAATTTCACGGACTCTGTCTTCGTTCATATTCATTTCTCTTGCAATTTCATCAACATGAGGCTCTCTTCCGTGTTCCTGAAGAAGTTGACGGGAAACTCTTATTAGTTTATTGATGGTTTCAACCATATGAACGGGAATTCGGATTGTACGTGCCTGATCAGCTATGGCACGGGTGATTGCCTGTCTGATCCACCATGTTGCATAGGTTGAGAATTTATATCCTTTTGTATAATCAAATTTTTCAACAGCCTTAATAAGACCGAGGTTACCTTCCTGAATAAGGTCAAGGAAAAGCATACCTCTGCCCACATAACGCTTTGCAATACTGACAACAAGTCTTAAGTTTGCCTCAGCAAGTCTTTTCTTTGCTCTTTCGTCGCCTTCGTGCATTCTTTCTGCAAGTTCAATTTCTTCCTGAGCAGAAAGAAGAGGTACTTTTCCGATTTCCTTAAGATACATTCTTACGGGATCGTCAAGTCCTACACCTTCGGGAACGGAAATGTCAATTTCTTCCTCTTCCTGATTTGACTGAATTTCTTCAAGTTCTTTGTCAAAATCTTCAACAAGTTCAATTCCCTTTGCTTCGATTGCCTCATAGATTTTGTCAATCTGTTTTTCATTGAGGTCAATCTCCATAAGAGCGTCCATAATTTCTTTGTAACTTAAGACACCCTTTTTCTTTCCGTTTTCAATTAGTTTCTTTATGATAAGGCTTTTGTTGTCGGCTGACATTGTTTCTTTTTTTGTACTCATGTCACTACCCCTTTCTTATCCTTTGTTATTTATCATTTTGTTAAATTCCTCAAGAGTGATCTTTCCCTCTTGCAAAAGTTCCATCGCCCTCTCTGGACCTGCCTTTTCTTTAATCTGATTTATATAATCGTTCACTGCTTTGTCAGAATCATCCGACTGAAGATCGAGAGCAAGTATGCCCGACACCGCATTTATGTCCTCTTTTGTGTCAAAAGTGGACAAAAGGTATGAGTTGGACACCTTCTCGCCTTTTTCAGAGCAGTCCTTTATGTAAGAATATATCTTTTTGTGAAGAGGATTTTCAAATAATGTAATATCAATTTTTGATGAATACTTCACAAAAAGTTTCTGTTCATAAAAGAGAGTGCCAAGAAGAAGTGAACGTGTTTTTTCAAGATACTCCTTGCCGTCTGTGGGCGTTCCGCCTCTGTTAACAACATTTATAACATCAGTATTTCCCGGGATATCGCCAATCCTGCAGCCCTTTTTACACCACACTGAGAAATTATTGACGAGGCTTGTACCCCTGTTTTTTCCGCCACAACCGATGCATATACATCAAGTTCTACTTTTGTGGGAATGAGGCTCAAATACTGAGTGAGTTCTGATATATATCTGATTTTCTCATCTGATTTTTTCAGGTTATAGTTTTCCCCGAAATAGTCTATTAAATACTCCATATCGGTCTTCCTTGCATTAAGCATCGAATTGAACCGTTCTTTTCCGTAGGTTTTGATATATTCATCAGGATCTTTTTTTGCTTTTAAGTCAAGAACCGAAATTTTAAGTTTGTCCTGTCCTCTTAAAACCGTGATTGCGCGATTTGTGGCGTTTCTGCCTGCATCATCACTGTCATAGCATATGACAACTTCTTCAAAAAATCTTGAAAGCATTCTTGCCTGACTGTCACCTATTGCAGTTCCAAGTGTGGCAACTGTATTATCATAGCCGGCACTTATAAGGGCAATGGCATCCATATACCCCTCACAGAGAATACAGAATTTTTTCTTTGAGTGCTTTGCCAGGTTTATGGAATAAAGATTTTTTCCTTTGCTGAAAACAGAACTGTCAGGAGAGTTTAAGTATTTGGGTTTACTGTCATCTAAAACCCTTCCACCAAATCCGATTATATTGGAATTTGAATCAAAAATGGTAAACATCACGCGGTTTCTGAAATAGTCATAATACCTTCCCGATTCGTGACGGCGGATGAGTCCGGCATCATAAATATCCCCCTCAGTATACCCTTTTGAAACAAGATGGTCAAAAAGGCCTGTCCATGAATCAGGGGCATAGCCAAGCCAGAAAGCCTTTACCTGAGATGAAGAAAGTTCTCTTTTTTTAAAATAGGCTATTGCCTCGGGAGAGTTTTTTATGTTTGAATAAAAGTAGTTCGCGGCCTCTTTATTAATTTCATAAATATGCTGTGCTTTTTCTTTTCTTTTTTCACTTTTATCCTTGTCAAAGTTTTTGACCTCAGGCAAAGTTATATTGGCTCTTGAGGCAAGTTTTGTCACCGCATCAAAAAATGAAAGGTTTTCATTTTTCATAACAAAACCTATTACGTCTCCGCCTTCGCCGCAACCAAAGCATTTAAAAATTCCACGTCTGGGTGAAACAGAAAAAGACGGAGTCTTTTCATTGTGAAAGGGGCAAAGACCTATGTAGGAACTGCCTGATTTTTTCAGAGATACCGTTTGGGAAATAACATCATATATATCATTTTTATCTGCAACTTCTTTAATTACATAATCCGGAAAAAGCGGCATCCCATATTCTCCTTTCATCTTTTGTTTCTTACAGATTTTTATTCGACATTTAACCCGGAATCCCTTTTTTGAAATTCCGTTTCTAAAATACGGGGAAATATTTTATCATTTCCCGTCATTTTTCTATGCTATTTTAACAATTACTTTATGGGCATAAAGAGTTCGTTAAAAAGTGCAACACAGAAATTATCGGTCATTCCTGCAATATAGTCACACACAACAGTTTCTTTGTCCCATGACTCAAGAAGAAATTTATATTCCACAGGCAGAAGTGTTACATCGTTTAAAAAATAATTAAAAAGTTTTTCAATAACCATAAAAGACTGAGAATCCCTCAGCGCCATATTATGATATACATTTTCAAACATAAAACTTCTTAAAGAAAGCATATTTTTCTCTGTTTCCGCGCTCATCTTTATGTCGTTTTTGCCAAGACTTGTATATACAATATCGGATATGAGATTATCAATTCTCTGGGAACCTGTTTCGCCAAGTTTTTCAAGAAATTCTGACGGGATGTCTTCTGAATCTATGACTCCTGCTCTTATGGCGTCGTCTATATCATGATTTATGTAGGCTATACGGTCTGCATACTTTACAATTCTGCCCTCTAAAGTTTGTGCCATATCGCTTCCTGTGTGATTTACTATTCCGTCACGCACCTCATATGTCAGATTCATTCCCATGCCGTTTTTTTCAAGAATGTCCACCACACGAAGACTCTGCTCATAGTGTCTGAATCCTTTGGAAGACAAAGCATCAAGGGCTCTTTCACCCGAATGGCCAAAAGGCGTGTGACCAAGGTCGTGTCCCATTGATATTGCCTCTGCTAAGTCTTCGTTCAAACCAAGCGCCCTTGCAATTGTGCGGGCAATCTGGGAAACTTCAAGAGTGTGAGTGAGTCTTGTACGGAAATGGTCATTGTCAAGAGAGATGAAGACCTGAGTTTTATGTTTCAGGCGTCTGAAGGCTTTTGAGTGAATAATGCGGTCTCTGTCTCTTGAAAAGTCTGTACGCAAGGGGCATTTTTCCTCGAAGTTTTGTCTGCCTTTTGAATTTTCGGAAAGAGTTGCATATTCTGAAAGAGTTTCTCTTTCCTGATTTTCTCGCATCTGACGAATGTTCATACGGAGCACCTCTTTTATCTTTTACATAATTGTTCAAATATTCTTTTTGCACCGCTGTGGGCTCTTGAAATTGCAAATTCATCGTCGCAAGACGGTGCCTGAGCACATATTCCCATGTGACCTGCAAGATTTGTGCTTGAACTTCCCACAATTGTCATGCCGTTTACAAGCATACAGTTATGTATTGCGTCAAGGGCTTTTTCCTGACCGCCGTATTTGGATGCACCGCAAGTGATTCCAAGACCTATTTTGCCAAGAAGAACATTGTTTGCCCTCACATCCCTTGTTTTATCAAAAAGACATTTGAGTTGTCCGCTCATTGAACCAAAGTATACGGGAGAAGCAAAGACAACTGCATCTGCAGTTTTGAATTCCTCAAAAACCTCTTTTAGTTTTTCGCCGTAGCAGGATTTGTTACATGGAGAAGAACATGAAATGCAAAAGGGAATTTTGCAGTCTGATATAACCTGTGTTGCATTATATGTTTTTGTCTCGCAACCCATTTTTTCAAGGTCTGACAAAACTATATCGAGAAGAAATGCACAGTTTCCGTCATTTTTGTGACTTCCGTTTATGCCAATAATTTTCATAATATTATGTACGTCCTTTCAAAATATCTATGTATAATTATTATATACTACAATTTTGAAAAAAATCCTTTTTTTCGGATGTTTTAGGATGATAATCAGAAGCAGTATTTCATAAAACGTAAGGGTTTCATTTCTTGCACCTTCATATGCATTTCATTCCCGATTATTAAAATCAATATACAAGATAAATTTCAACTTAAAAGGCGGATGAAAACATCCGCCTCCAAAGTGAAAGTTTATTGTGTTAAATTATCAGTTTCCGCAGCCGCAACCGCATCCATATCCTGCCGACACGGAATCAATGCTGTCAAAGTGACATTTTTCGGGTGGGAAGAATTCATCCACAGGGAATTTGAGTTTGTCGAAAAGTTCACAGGGATTGCTGTCTGTGGACTGAATACATTCGTTTCTGGGAATGCAGAAATCCACAACAGGAATGAGAAGTTCAACTTTTCTTGTGAGTCTGACGATGGTGAAAAGACCAATTGTAACATATACTCTCTTACAATCGTCATTGTCAACTAAAATATCATCAAAAACCTTGCAGATGTCATCGGGAACGGAACTTACATCCATTTCTCCGCAGCAACAGCAGGAGCAGTTGTCCTGGCAGGCATCTTCAACTCTTGATGCAAGACAAATGGGGTCAACAATTTCTGTTTGTGTCACCTTTTTTTGTTTTTGAACCAAGGATTCTCATAGCCATCTGAAATGTATCTTCTGATATGACTGCAAGTTCCGGTCTTTGATGTATGTAGTTCTCTTCTTTTGGCAAAGTTTTCCTTGTGGATTCCATAAAATCCAAAGTGCGGGTTTTGTTATTTATGAGTTTCCCGCAATACAAGGGATTTGATATGATTCGCCTCACGGTTTTCGGGTGCCATTTACTTCCGTGCTTTGGCGGAATGTGTTTTTCATTCAGATATGAAGAAATTTTCCTTATGCCCATATTTTTTGATGTGTACATTTCAAAAATTTCTTTCACAGTTTCAAGTTCTGACTCGTTTCTTGAAAGAGAATATGTTCCGTCTTTATCATAACCATATATAACAGAAGGAGTCCGTCCCCTTTTTGCCGAAACATCTTTCCCGAATATTATTCTTTTGGAAAGATTGTAGGACTCTTCCTGAGCAATTGCCGCAAACATGGTAAGGGCAAATTCAGACTCTCCCAAAACAGTCATATCACAAGAGAGAAAGCGGATGTCTATACCGTTTGATTTGAGTTTTCTTATGCCCGTCAGAAAGTCAACGGTATTTCTGGCAAAACGGCTTATATCTTTTACAATCAGCATATCAAAAACTTTTTTGGAACTGTCGGAAAGCATCTTTGAAAAGGCTTTCCTGTTTTTGAGTGCTTTTCCGCTTATGCCTTTGTCAGCATATATTTCCACAAGGTCATATCCGTTCTTTTTTGCATATTCTTCAAAAAATGTTTTTTGGTTTTCCAGAGAGGAAAGTTGATTTTCGCTGCCTGTTGATACTCTGCAGTATGCAGCAATTTTCATTAAAATACCTCCATACATATTTTCGGTTAATATATATGGAGGTATTTTATATTTATGACATTTTCATATCCACTTTTCAAGAAAATCATAGGATTCTTTAAGTGCCCACGCAGGCGGTCTGTGACCTGTGGCATGGTTTATGAATTTGAGTTTTTCATCATCGGGCAAATATCCTTTTGCTTTTTTCATCATTTCTAAACTTTTTTCATCGTCATACTGTCCCGCAATGAGGCAAAATGGTTTTGATGAAATTCCAAGAAGGTCTGAATGATCCATATTTTTTTCTTTGAGTTCATTCACCTTATCGTGCCAGTACCATATATCATCCCAGTTTGACTGTTCCCAGCATATTCCGAAATCACTTGCAACAATAACCTTGATTCTTTCATCAAGACAGCCTGTATAAAAAGCCATCTTTCCACCAAGAGAATGTCCCATGATACCAATACGATTGGTATCTACTCTTGAATCGGAAGAAAGGGCATCAACCAAAAGTGTTGTGTCCGAGAAAAGTTTTCCGACGCCTGTCCAGTTTGGGTTATCAAGTCTTAAATATTTTCCCGCTTCTCCCCAGCGTTCAAAATCACCTTTGCCGTAGATGTTTCGTGTGTATGTGATATAATATGCATCTGCAGTTGCTGTGATATATCCCTTTTTTACAAGATCATTCATCATGGTGATGTCGCTGAAGTTTTTCAATGTTTCCCCCGTTACGGGATCGAATCCGAGCATTGCCTCGGGATGGTAGAAAGGAATGACAACTGCGGAGCGAGGTGTTGTAAGATTTTTCGGAAATGCAATCATCACTCTCTGAAAAGATTTCGGATCATTTCTTTGCACGTATACTTCAAGGTCAAAATCTTCATATTCATATTTTTTAACGAGTTGTATCGGCTCTTTTGGGATTTCATATGAGGGACTTCCAAGTGCCTCAATCCATTTTTGCTTTATGTTTTCCATAATATC
Organism: Oscillospiraceae bacterium; assembly: GCA_015069015.1. Taxonomy (GTDB): domain Bacteria; phylum Bacillota; class Clostridia; order UMGS1810; family UMGS1810; genus RGIG1828. The sequence continues at coordinate 2,367 of SVJK01000013.1, read as the reverse complement.
TGCTCCTTATGTTTATAGATGTATGTGAGACTTCATATTTCAATCGCCGAAATTATATATAATAGCAAATGGCTGCAATTCTCTTTGCCGCTTCTTTCAATGATGAAACTGATGCATATTCGTTTTTCGAATGAATATTACCAAGTTCAACGCCTATTGAATCAATTGTAGGTATACCGCAATTTGTTGTATATGCGGCATCAGAACCACCGCCTGTTGAGCGGGGAGACAGTTGCACTAACCCTGTTGAAGCAAAAATTTCATTTGCCTTTTCGAGAAGTGCAGTATTTTTATCGGTAAGTTCCATGGCGTCTCTGAAACTTTCCAATATAAGTTCGCAGGTTGTACCTTCAATATAAGAAGTGTCGGCTACTCTTTGAGCAATGTTTTTAATTTCGGAAAGTTCATCAGAATTTGAAAATCTGAAATCAACCTTAAACACACATTCCTCAGGGACAGTATTTGTTTTAGTTCCTCCATAAATTTTACCGCAATTTGCCGTTATACCATTTTCATCTTTATATTTTTCCAATTCAATGATTTTGTGTGCGGCTTCCGTTATTGCACTTATTCCGTTATAACAATATGCAGCGTGCTCCGCTTTTCCTTTGATTTTGAATGTATATTTTGCGATACCTTTTCGCTTCAAAACTGCTGTACCCATAACATATGGTTCGCAGTTCAGAAATGCAACTGCATCACGTGCACATTCGCACATATACTGAACAGTTGTTTTATTACTCCCATCACTGCTTGTTTCTTCATCTGACTGGAGTATCAGTTTTACAGGACGGGCGCTGAACCCTTCATCATCAAGTGCTGCCATTGCCATGAAAGCAGCCACAATACCACCTTTGCAATCAGAAACTCCCGGACCATAGATTATGTCTTCATCTATTTTTACGGGATGATCTCCAAAAAGTCCAATGGGATGAACTGTATCCATATGACCGGATAAACATATGGATTTTCCTTCGGCATCGGGATTCATAGTAATGCAAATACAGTCTCCTGATATTTTCTGCTCTTGTTTTTCAATCTTCCAGCCCCGCGCCATCGCCTTTTCTATAATATAATTACCCACAGCATCTACACCCTCTTTACAATCTGTGGGGCTTTCAATCAGGCACAATTCTTTCCAGAATGTTTTATACTCATCTTCTGATAAATCTATTCTTTCAAAAAGTTTTTCATATTCTCTCATTTTATTCTCCCCTTGTAAATTCAGAGTGTATGATATTGAGATTATATAATTCCAAGTAAAATCTTAAACCATAAGACTTCTTAACGAATCTCCCTCTGCTATGTATACATTTGAGGTTTTTTTGATTTCATCCTGACCATAATTATATTTATCATAAATTCCAACTGTTTTAAATCCCAATTTATCTGCAGTACATATGGCAATATGTGAATCTTCAAATATACAGGTTTCATCAGCAGACGTTCCAAGACATTCCTGTGCCTTTAAATATATATCCGGTTCATCCTTCCCCTTTCCTATGTCTGCGCAGGAAAGAATATTTTCAAAATACTTTTCAATGTTACAATGTTTAGCGGCAATTTTTATCAGTTCTATATCAGTTGCAGAAGCTATGCACATCTTTATTCCCTTGTTATAGCAGTATTCCAGAAACTCTGCCACACCTTCTTTGAGCATAACTTCATTGGAGTAAAAATCTATCATTATTTTGTTTGCACTCTCCAACAGTTCGTCTCCTGAATTGCCGATATTATATTGCTTATGTATATGATCCATTGCGTCCTTCAATGTCATTGTTCTTACTGCTTTATCATCTGAAGATGACGGAAGGAATTTACCGTCTTCACAAAAAAGTTTGCCAAATTTTTCCCAAATAATATTCCATAACATCAAAGAATCAATTAAGGTTCCGTCCATATCAAATATTGCACCTTTAATATTTTTAAGCATCGTTATACTCTCCTCATACTAATATAATTTTGTGATTCTCAAAGTTCATTTGAAAGAACTATGATATAATTACCCGGATACTGTGAATTGGTTTATTTCTCCTGCCGGTTGATGGTTCCGGAAAAATTCCGGTCTCGGTCTCTTTGCAGTCTGTTAGTATATGTAAATATCATTATCGGCAAACTATTATATAAATTTTTATTGCAATCAGATTTTTGCAATCCATTGCCCATTTTTGTCAGCGCCTACTCTGTCGATGATTTCTCTTTCTTTTAATTTTTTAATGTTTCTTTCTATTGTTCTTGTTGCAACATCTGCAAACTTTGCCATTTCTTCAATTGTTATGCTTGGATTATTTCTTATAAGTTCAACAATCTTTCTTTGCGTTTTATTTAAATTTACCCCGACATTTACCCCGACATCTTCATTATTTA
>SVJK01000082.1 GCA_015069015.1 Oscillospiraceae bacterium | reverse complement strand
AAAACTGGAAAAGACAAATTCTTGTCAATTCCAATCAGGCAATAATCGGAGCAGAACTTTGCAAAATCAGATATAACAAAACGGCAACCACAGAAAAAATTGATGAACTGATTGAAGCAATTGAAGAAAACATCAAAGAATATGAAATCCTCTGGGAAAGGGAGAGTTTCTCCGAAGGCAAACAGGATTTCATAGGACAAATCGGCCCAAGAATTGCAGACCTTAAGAAAATGAAAGAAAACGGCAACAGGGTTTTGGGAGAAAAGACGGAGATTTCTGTTGATGACGTTATTATGAATTTTTAAAAGTTAAAGATGAAATATTTAATGATAAGAAAAGAGAGATGTGTATGAAAAAAATACTTACAGTTCTTTTAGGAGCATTAATGTTGGTTATGGGATTGTCCCTTTGCGCATCAGCCGCAGACGGATTTTCAATCATTTCCGCGGCTGACCATGCCATCGGTGAGTCAGGAGTTGCAATATATATAAGTGACATTCCGGAAGGAACAGAAAAAATTGTGTTCACCATAAACGGCGTTGATTGTGAGCCCACTCTTGAAAGCCCCTATGTGGCGACAATTGGCTATGGTCTCAATGAGATTTACGCAACAGCATACGGTATGGATGATGAACTATACGCGGTAACAAATACAATCGAAATCTATGGTAATGACTATACAGCTTATCAATCCATTGCAAATCATGATTTTGATAATTTGTCCGCTTCCCAGACAATATATTCCTACACACCCACAGCTGCAGATAAATCCACAGTAACAAATCAAAAAATTGATATAGGCGGCGATCACAAAAACGTTGCCTGGATGAAAACCGAAAACTGGGTTAACCGTGAGTGGAGTGCATCAAGACCTGAACTTCATACCCCTGATACAAACTGGTTTAGTAAAGCCACGGACAAAAACACTTTTGTATATGAAATAGATGTTATGCCTATACAAGTTGGTAAGGAACAAATCCTCGGGACTTTCTACTATAGAAACAGTGGCTCTGAAAATAAAACATTCAGTCCGATAACTTTTACGGATAATGGAAAGGTAAGAGTTGCAACAAGTATTACTTCCGGTTTGGCAGGAGCACCTGCAATGCCCGAATTTGACGCTCCTGCCAATGAATGGATAACCTTCAGAATTATCATGGATTCCGTGAATGAGAAAATACTTATTGTGGCAAACGATGTTGTATATTCATCCTTTGGGTTCGATTCGGTTCAAAATAGTGCAAACGCCTTTGATTTTTCAAAAACTGCCGCATACTGTCGCTTCCCTGTTGTTATAGGTTCGGGTGGTGTGCCGCAGAATAAACCATTGGAGTTTTATATTGACAACATTAAATATTCAGCATCAAATTGCATGAAAAGATATGCCGTTTTATCATCAACTGTTACTCATGATGGTGAATCAGAAGGGCTTGACGGATTTCCGCTGAGCGGCGGTAAAATCAAACTTGAGTTTTCAGAGGAAATGGCGGAAATTAAAAAAGAAGATATCGTCCTGGAAGTAAACGGTGATGCAATCAGTTTTGATTTGGCATTTGATTCAGACACAAACATAGCAATTATCACACCTCTCTACACTTTCATAGGCAGAGAAATCTGTAAACTTTCTTTTGAAAATGTTAAAACCGCTGAAGGTGCACCTGCACAAAAAACTCCCTCAATTGAGTTTACATCAGCACTTCCACCCTGCGCAATTGCCGAGTGCACAGCGGGAGAGATAGTTCCCGGAGAAAACACTGAATTTTCGGTGACAGTAAGAAACACACTTCCTGATGATAAGGATGCAATGATACTTCTCGGTCTCTACAAAGACGGAGGCTTGGAGAGCGTTATTGCAAGGGATGCCTTTTGCCCGACAGGCGAAGATACAGACTTTAGCACCATGCTTTATATCCCTGAAGATTATGACACATCTGGATACAAAATTGTGGCATATTTGGTTTATAAAGATTCGTTCTATATTATTGACTCTTTTGAATATCAGGTGTAAAATATATTACAATATATAATTACTGTTAAAAGGAGACATTAGAAATGAAAAAAGTCGGTATCGTGGATTGTTATATCAGTAACTTTCACGCAAATATGTATTATGATCTTTTCAAGAAAATTGCAAAGGATGAACAAAGAGAAGAATATGTTATCACTCACATCTATGCAAGTCTTGACGTAAGCCCTGCAAACGGCGAAACCACAGATCAGTGGTGTGAAAGAACAGGAGCAAAAAAATGCGGCACCATAAAAGAAGTTTGTGACAACGTTGATGTTATTATGGTTCTTGCACCAAACAACCCCGAACTTCACGAAGAACTTGTTAAACTTCCCTTTGAAAGCGGAAAACTTTGCTATGTTGACAAAACTTTTGCTCCCGATTTTGCAACTGCAAAGAGAATCAAAGAATATGGCAACAAATTCGGTGCAAGATACTGGTCAAGTTCTGCAGTAAGATTTGATCCCGAACTTGACAAATATCTCGGAAAAGAAAACCCTGAAGTAAAGAGTATTCTTGTTCAGGGTGGAAATGTTTTTAAAATCTATTCAATCCACTTAGTAGAAGTTATGAACACCGTCATGAAAGGCGGCGCAGATTTTGTTAAATGCATTCATAACGATAACAACCTTATGTTTGAAATAACCTACAAAGACGGCAGAAAATGTTTCTATCATCAGACAATCGGAATTCCCACACCCTTTGCTGTGTATGTTGACAACGGCGAGGCTTGTGAAGCACACGTTTGCGGTGAAGAATTCTGGTATACATTTGCAAGAGCACTTATGGACTTTTTCGACACAGGAGTTGCGAAAGTTAATATAAATGATACATTAGAGTGTATCGCTGTAAGGTCTGCTCTTATGAAAGCAATGGAAAATGTTGGCGAAGTTGTGAAAGTTGAAGAATAATTTGTCGGTACTCTCTTTTTCCGGGCAGTTATCATAACAATTCAAACTCACCATGGTGAGTTTGTACATTAACGAATTCCGAAGGAATTCATATCATGATAACATTGTTGTCATTTCATGGTGTAGCCATATCATGTGCCAAAAGGCACATATCATTCTCAAAGATTGAGATGTAAATCTTTGAGTCAGTGGAGGTGTCATATGAGGGTAAAAACTGAAGCACTCGGCAATATGGAGACTCTTGTTACAGTTGTAAGAGCAAATCTTCAGATCTGGAATGAGGATATGATTTTTGATTATGAAACCTATGGCAGATCAGGACATCTTCTCTATTATATGCTTGATAACGAAATAGACTATTGGGCAGACAGCAAAAAGATTTGTACAGTTATGAAAAATGATATCATTTTTCTTCCGTCAGGCTCTAAATATACATCAGTTATAAAGGGCGCAAATACTACAACAAGGGGAATAGGTCTTGTTTTTGAACTTGCAACTCCCGATGGAGAACCTATAGAAATTGACTCTCCCATACGTATTCTTGCTCATGACTCGGGAAGATATTTTTACAAAAGATTTCACAAAATATATCTTTCGAGCATCAACCCATACGGAAGTGCCCTTTCAAGCAAAGCCAATTTCTATAGCCTTTTGGATTCCTTTTTCTCATCTCACATAAGGGATGAAGAATATGAAAAGAATCTTCATGATATTTTCAATGCCATACACGCACTTGAATACAGTCCGGAAGTTAACTATTCAAATGAGCAACTTGCTTCCTTTTGCTATATGAGTAATTCAACTTTTCTTCGTAAGTTCAAAGCATATTCCGGCGGAATCACACCTCTTCAATATCGTAACAACATAAGACTTGCTCAGGCAGAAGAACTCATAAACACATCTCTTACAATTGATGAAATTGCTGAGAAACTCGGATTTTATGACGGAGCGCATCTTTGTAAGGTGTATAAGAGACTGCGTGGACACACATTGAAAAAACGTGGAGAAAAGAAAGTCTTTAAAAGCCGAATTTAATTAATAATAAAAAGCGAGTTTGCTTCACACTTTTCTGTGTGTGGGGCAAAGTCGCTTTTCTTTAAAAATGCACAAATTCCATAAACATGTGATAAAACATAAATCAGAGTTTATAAAGACATGAACTCTGACATGTTTTCATTGATCTGATATACATGTTAACACATAAATAGAATGACATACATATGTTGTTTGTCATAGCAATTCCAAAGATTTCTGAAATACTGCTTTTGGCAGATGGGTCAAAGAAAGGGAGAGGCATAAATGGAAGCTGTAAATTATTGGAGAAATGATTCTGTGATTGTTAAATACGGCGTTGCGTTCAAACGCGGCGGAACAGAATACATAAGCACCCTCATAGAAAACGCCGTAAAAGACGGCACAAGATGTGCCACAATAACGGGAAATTGGGATATTGAGTCTCACATTCGTATCCCGTCTGATTTTACGCTCATTTTTGATGGATGTTATCTCAAGATGGCTGATGCCACATTTGATAATATGTTTGTAAATGAGCATCACGGCACCGAAATCGGAAAAAGCTGTGAGGGTACAGACAGAAACATAAAACTTTTGGGGAAAAACGGAGCCATACTTGACGGCGGAACTTATAACGGTCTCACCGAAAGAACCCAGCGTAAAAACGGTATGCCCCCCGTGTATAAAAATAATATTATACTATTCACAAACGTTGACGGATTTGAAACTTCCGGTCTTGCCTTTCGCAATTTTCGCTGGTGGGCAATGAATCACATATATTGCGCCAACGGCCACATTCACGACATTGACTTTAAGGCAGATGACACATGTGTTGACCCCGAGGGCAATGTATATCACGGCATGTCTCTTGATAATTATTTTGACATCCTCATAAAACAGACAGACGGGGTTAATCTTCGTGCAGGATGTCATGACATTGTGATTGAAGACATACGTGGTTTTTGCGGAGATGATGTTGTGGCTCTGACTCATCTTCCCGGCAAAATGAATGAGGATTTTGAAGTGGAAGGACTGCCGAGTGACCTTTGTAATGTCACCGTTCGAAACATCAGAGCTTGTGCTCTTGATGCTTGCGTAAGACTTCTTTGCATGGGCGGAACAAAACTTCACGATGTTTTGGTTGACGGTGTATATGATATGTCAAAGGAAATTGACGGACTTGAAGACCGTGGTCTTCAGGCAGTAAGAGTGGGGGACAGCGATATTGCATATGCCAAAACCCGGAACTCTCCTGATGACTTTTATAATATAACCATAAGGAATGTTCGTTCAAGAGCAAAATATGCTCTCTATTTTGGCGGTGACCCCGTGCAAAAC
>SVJK01000081.1 GCA_015069015.1 Oscillospiraceae bacterium | reverse complement strand
AAATTCCTGTGTGACAATTATTGAAACTCCCGGACACACTCCCGGTTGTATTTCCATTTTCTATGATGACACCCTTATTTCAGGTGACACTCTCTTTTTTGAATCTGTGGGAAGAACAGATTTTCCAGGCGGAAGCACCAGAGAACTTTTAAATTCAATCAAGGAAAAACTATATGTTCTTCCGGATTCTACCGTGGTTTGTCCCGGTCACGGTGACAATACCACTATAGGGCACGAAAAGACAAACAATCCCTTTGTATGGTGATATGATGAAAATATATCTTGAAAATCACAGCGAAGAATATGCCGTAAGAGAAATGGTGAGTGCATATTTCCCAAAACAAAAATTTGAGATTATACATTCTTCTCTCCCATCAGATGAAAAATCTGACTATGTGTATTCTTTGTATACCACAAAAAATAATTTTCACAGTTTTTTATGCAGGGTTAAGATTGGTAATAAAATTTTTGAAAAGACAATTTGCGGAAATGAATTTGACAAAAACCTCATAAAAAAATCAGTATCCGTTTGTCTTGAAAAAGTTACGGGAATTCATCTTCCCTGGGGACTTATGACCGGAATCAGACCTTCAAAAAACGTTAGAGAATTTCTGGCAAGCGGCGGAACAAATCCCGAAAACTATCTTATTGACAGATTCGGGTGTGACATTTCAAAAGCAAAACTTGCAACTTGTGTGGAGAAGACGGAATCTAAGTATATTGATTCAAAATATGATGACGGCATAAGTTTGTATATTGGCATACCATTTTGTCCGACAAGATGCCTGTATTGTTCATTTACATCACAGTCTATCGCTTTTTCCAACAAACTTGTCAAGCCCTATATGGACTCTCTCATACACGAAATTGAAGAAGTGGCAAAACTTGACTATGTAAAAAAAAGGCGCATTGAAACCATATATTTTGGCGGTGGTACGCCAAGTGCCCTCTCCCACTCTGATATTGAAAGACTTTTTATTGCAACAGAGAATAATTTTGATTTATCCCACGTTAAGGAAATCACTTTTGAAGCAGGAAGACCTGACACGGTGACAGGAGAAAAACTCGACGTTTTAAAAAGGCACAATGTGTCAAGAATAAGCATCAATCCCCAGACCATGAATGATGAAACTCTCAGGATTATCGGAAGAAATCACACAAGCGAGGAATTTTTAAAAAGTTTTCACCTTGCAAGGAAATCTGGTTTTTCTCACATTAACTGCGACATAATTGCAGGACTTCCGGGCGAAAATGAAAAGAATTTTTCAAACACACTTTCTGTTTTGGAAAAACTAAGCCCTGAAAGCATTACCGTTCACACAATGAGCATTAAACACGGTTCATTTCTTGATATGAACTATGATATGTATTCAATGACTGCATCAAATACTGTTAACAATATGCTTGACATGGCTCATGAGGTTATGACAAAAAACAATATGCACCCCTATTATATGTACAGGCAGAAAAATATGCTTGGAAATCTTGAAAATGTCGGATATTGCAAAAACGTGTGCGAATGTATTTACAACATATATATAATGGAAGAAGTGCAGTCAATCATTGCACTTGGTGCCGGCGGTTCAACAAAACTTACAGACAAAGACAGAATTGAAAGAGTTTTTAATGTTAAGGAAGTATCTGAATATATCAAAAGGACAGACGAGATGATTGAAAGAAAAAGGAATCTTGCAAAATTGTTTTAATCTGATATCAGTTTGACAAAACATTTTAGTTGTGATATATTTTATGTACATATGAAAACAGAGGTTATGATATGAAAATAATGGAATCAGCCCAAAACTATCTTGAAACTATATATATGCTTCAGAAGAAAAACGGAAGTGTGAGAAGCATTGACATTGCTCACGAACTTTCCTATTCAAAGCCAAGTGTTTCTGTTGCCATGAAGAATTTCAGAGAAGCAGGATATATTACCGTTGATGAAAGCGGTGAGATTAAACTCACAAAAAAAGGCGAAGAAATTGCAGTTAATATGTATGAAAGGCACACTCTCATTGCAAAAGCACTTATGGCTATCGGGGTGTCTGAAGAAACTGCATATAAAGACAGTTGCAAAATTGAGCATGATATCAGCGACGAAAGTTTTGAAAAAATCAAGGATTTTATAGATAGAAATGCAAAATAAAACCAACATTGAAAGGAAGATACATATGAAACTTTGGGGCGGCAGATTTTCTAAAAACACCGATTCTGAAGTCAATGATTTCAACTCATCCATAAGATTTGACCAGAGAATGTACCGTCAGGACATTCTCGGAAGTATTGCACACGCAAAAATGCTTGGAAAATGCAATATTATTCCAAAAGAAGACTCTGAACTTATTGTTAAAACTCTCAGGGAGATTCTTTCTGACATTGAAAGCGGAAAAGTTGAGTTTATGATTGATGCAGAAGATATTCATATGAATATTGAAACCATTCTCACAAAGCGCATTGGTAATGCGGGAAAAAGACTTCACACAGGAAGAAGCCGCAACGATCAGGTTGCTCTTGATGTGAGAATGTATATAAAAGATGAGATTGTCGAAATAAAAGAAATGCTTGTGTCACTTGAAAAATCTCTTTTGAAACTTGCATCTGAGAATCTTGACACCATAATGCCCGGATACACTCATCTTCAAAAAGCACAGCCAATAACCCTGGCTCATCACACATTGGCATATTTTGAGATGTTTAAAAGAGACATTGAAAGACTCGAAGATACATACAAAAGAACAGATGTTATGCCCCTTGGTTCGGGCGCTCTTGCAGGAACAACCTACCCTCTTGACAGAGAATTTGTGAAAGAAGAACTTGGGTTTTCCAAAATCACACAAAACTCTCTTGACGGTGTTTCTGACAGAGATTTTGTCATTGAACTTGCATCATGCCTTTCAATTATCATAATGCATCTTTCAAGATACTCAGAAGAACTCATTTTGTGGAACACCAATGAATTTCAGTTCATTGAAATGGACGACGGATGCTCAACGGGAAGTTCAATCATGCCTCAGAAGAAAAATCCCGATGTGGCAGAACTCATAAGAGGAAAGACGGGACGAGTGTATGGAGATCTTATGAGCATACTCACCACAATGAAAGGTATTCCTCTTGCATACAACAAAGATATGCAGGAAGACAAAGAATGCATTTTTGATGCTATTGATACCATAAAACTTTGCGTTTCTGTTTTTGAAAAGATGATAACAACAATGAAAATCAACAAAGAAAGAATGTTTGACGGTGCAGGCGGTGGATTTACAAATGCAACAGATGCGGCAGATTATCTTGTGAAAAAAGGTATGCCTTTCAGACAGGCTCATGAAGTTGTGGGCAAAATGGTTGCATATGCCCTTGATGCAGGAAAAGCCCTCAGCGATTTCACAATGGATGAATTCAAAAATTGTTCAGATGTGATTGAAGATGATATTTATGATGCAATTAGCCTTTACACCTGCGTGAATGAACGAAACATAGTCGGAGGGCCTGCAAAGGAAGCGTGCAAAAAAGCAATAGAAAAGGGCGAGGAATTTATCGGTTCGCTTTGCTAAAAATAAAAGGATGTGTTATTATGAATAACGGAAGTCAGAAAGCAAAAGACAAGTATCTCAAAGAAAAAGTTGACACCTTTGTGCTTCGCGTTCCCAAAGGGGAAAAAGAAAAGATTCAGGAATATGCAAAAAAAGAAGGCAAATCCCTGAATGCATACATCGTTGATCTTATACAAAGAGATATGAACGGAGAAATCAAAATAGAAGAGAAACCCGCCGTTCAGACACCAAGACGCGGTTCTCTCCCATCATTCCTTGATTAAATTTTGGAGGTAGTTATGAAAAGTAAAACTTCTGTACTTTGCAAAGCAGTATCTATCGCAAGTGTTGTTGTTATGGCAATACTTTGTATCATCAAAGATGGTTTCTTTAAACAGATTGAAATTGTTGTTACAGGTCTTTTGACCGCACTCTTATTTCTTTCTCTGGCAGTTATTATTGACAGAATTGAAAAGACAAAGGTTGAACAAAAGAGAATCAATGACAGCATTGATGCACTGAGCGAAAAAATCAACATTATGCTCGGTCTTGACAAAACAAGCGTTGCAATCGAAAATTTAAAGGCTGAAACTCCCCCCATATATGCAGACGGAACTGCACCGATGATTACAAGCGAAGAAGACCTTACATGGGATTGTCCCGATTGCGGTTATACAGAACTTTCAGCAAATACCGTATGCACAAAATGTGGATACGACAGAAACAAAAACTGATTGCTGTATCTTAAAAATGGGTGTCTTACTTTTTTAAGACACCCTATCTTGTCACCTTTGGTGACAGCTTCTCCTGTGGGGAGAAGCATTTTTCTTTTTTTCTGATGTTCATTTATACGAAAGGAGTGGTATTGTGGGCAAAAAAAGACTTGGTGAACTGTCATTTATGAATGTCATTCTTTGCATAATGACAGTGTTCATACACATAATTTCATACCCTGTATCTCATATGGATAAATCCGTTTTTTTGTATGATATTATAACAGTAATCTGGCGTTTATCTGTTATTGTTGTGCCGGGATTTATTATGCTTGCTTCGTGCAAACTTTTCATGAAAATTTCAAAAAGCGAAAAATTTGAGTATGGCAAATACTATGTCGGAAGACTCAAAAGGCTTATTGTCCCATATATTTTCTGGTTTGCTCTTTATTATGCATTGTTTATGTATGTTTACGGATATGAACTTGAAATTTCATTTATATCAAAGCATTTCTTCCTTGGGAGTCTTGTTTACCATTTATATTTCATTCCTATTCTGGTGCAATTTGATGTGCTTATTCCACTGTGGAAAAAAATTGTGAAGCACTCCCCTGCAATAATCATTCTTCCGATTGCTCTTATTTTCACAATCATATGTGAATCGGGAATGGCAAATCTTGTTGGGATTATCAGTCCGGGAACGGCATTCAAATACAATGACAGACTGTTCACATCATATCTTATATATTGGATGATTGGTGCATATATGGGTTCAAATTATGATGCATTCAAAAATATGATTGTGAAAAATAAAATAACGGTCTGTGTTATCTTTATCTTTACTATGATTATTAACGTCATATTTTCTGACATTAATTATACGGGAAAGGGATATATTTCAAACATGAATCTTATTCATATGGCATATGTTCTTTCTGCTCTTATGTTTTTATTTATGATTTCCATTATGCGGGGCGAAAAGTTTACAGAAAATTTCAGAATTGTTTCTGTTATTGACAGACTAAGTTACAGAATATATTTATCTCATGTTCTTGTTCTCCTTGCTGTTGATTACGCAATATTGAAATTAAACATTAATGTATTTCCCGCAACAGCCTTAAGAATACTTGTTGTATATCCCGTAACAATCTTTGTTTGTATGATAGTAGAAAAAATGACTCATATAAAGATTACGAAGAAAGTTAACGAGAAAATCAAAAAGGGGATATAAAATTACCAATATCATTAAGTTAAGAGGAGCAAGTTCATTTAATGAGCTTGCCCCCTTTTTTTTATGTAAATATTAAAAATTATTTCGAAAAAGACTTGACAAATTTTGAAATTTGTGCGGCTGATTTTA